>JAJQFX010000160.1:0-6927 GCA_021200895.1 Clostridiales bacterium
ATCTTAGGTTTTATGCTCCTCCTGCCGGGGGTCACATCATTTGACAACGCAGAGCTTTGCGGCGGTTTTTGGCGGTGAACCGGTTGACACGCTGCTGAATATTATGGTAAGATATATTTGTATGCAATCAAGCAGGTTTACAATTTGCGGAAGGCGGCGGACATCCTGTTCAGCGGCCTTCTGCCACAATATGAAATAGAAAGGGAGCGCACCGATATGACGCCCAAACTGTCTGTTATCATTCCGGTTTACAATGCTGCGTGCTACCTTCGCCAGACGCTGGACAGCGTTCTGAACCAGTCCCTGCGGGACATCGAGGTCATCTGCGTGGACGACGGCTCCACGGACGAGTCCCCCGCGATTCTGCAAGAGTACGCCGGAAAGGACAGCCGTGTTCAGCTGCTCCGGCAGGAAAACCTCCACGCCGGAGTGGCCCGCAATGCCGGTATGGCAGTGGCCAAAGGCGAGTATCTTCACTTTCTGGATGCAGACGACTATGTGCTGGACTATGCTTACGAGGCGATTTACAACAAGGCGGTCAAGTATGACCTGGACTGCCTGAAGTTTGGGGCCGTCGCCTATGATGAGGTGCGACAGGTGCCTGTAGACCGTCCCTCCATCACCATGCGCCGCCTGCGCACTGGCGACTATCACAGGCTGCTGACCCTGGAGAAGGGCAGCCCGATTTACGAAGCCAACGTGGCGCCCTGGAGCGGTATTTACCGCCGCACCTTTCTGCTGGAAAAGGGCATCACCTTTAACAACCTGCTCTGCGTCAACGATTTGTCCTTCTTCTATCATGTTATCACCACCGCCCCCAGAGTGATGTTCTCCCGGGATGTGCTGGTGGTGCATCGCATTGCGTCGCACCGCCTGGAGGAAGGGGTTTCCCTGGTGGGTCAGCGGGATCAGCATTTCGCCTGCTTTTTCCGCTCTGTCGAGCTGATTCAGGCACAGCTGGCGGAGGATCAGGTGGATGACGAGGCATCGCGTATCGTCATGGGGCGGGTATTCCGGGACTGCCTGGACTGGTGCAAGACCTACTATCTCCAGTCCCCCCAGGGGGAATCCATCCTGGAGCAGACGGAGGAGTTTGTCAGAGACTACTCCGGCCTTTACCCGGAGCTGCTTCAACAGTGCTTCCGGGAGGAAAAGAAAAGGCTGAATCAGCCGAAGAAAGAGGAAGAATCCAAAGAGATTCTGTTTTGGCGGGAGGCCTGCGAGCGCCCCAAGGTATCCGTCGTTCTGCCGATTTATAATGTGGAGGATTATCTGAACGAGGCGCTGTACAGCCTGTCCGTCCAGACTCTGAACGAGATGGAGTTCCTCTGCGTCAACGACGGCTCCACTGACGGCTCCATGGCCATCATACAGGAGTATGCCAATGTGGATAAGCGGTTCCGCATTCTGGACGGCCCCAACGGCGGCTACGGCAAGGCCATGAACCGGGGCATCGACGCCGCCCGGGGCAAATACCTGGGCATCCTGGAGCCGGACGATTTCGTTCCCCCGAAAATGTTCCAGGTGCTGTACCGCACGGCCAGCAAGAATCAGCTGGACTTCGTCAAAGCCGATTTCTACCGGTTTGTGGTGAATAAGGACGGCTCGCTGAAAAAGACGCTGTTTCGCCTGACGAACGATAAGAGTTACTATAACCGCCTGGTCAATCCCAGCGAGGATATTCAAACCTTCAAGTTTGAAATGAACACCTGGAACGGCATCTATAGCCTGGACTTCCTGAACCGCTGGCATATCCGCCACAATGAGACTCCCGGCGCGTCCTATCAGGACAACGGCTTCTGGTTCCAGACCTTCTGCCGGGCCACCCGGGCCTGGTTCCTGGACAGGGCTTTCTATATGAACCGGCGGGACAACCCCAACTCCTCCGTGTTCAACCGGAAAAAGCTGTACTGCGTCACCGATGAGTACCGGTACCTCTGGAACTGGATGAGCCAGGAGCCGGAGCTGCTGGAGAAGTTCACCCCCATCTTCTATGCCAAGAAGTTCTCCAACTCCATCGTCACCTACCGCCGCCTGGCGCCGGAGTATCAGCTGGAATATCTGCACCATATCTGCGACGAGTTCCGCCCGGCCCTGGCGGCAGGGGTGCTGGACGAGGAACTGTTGGGGAATACCTACTGGAAGCAGCTCCATGAGATACTGGCTGACCCAGACGCCTACCATGAGAAAATCAAGGTGTCGGTCATTATGCCGGTCTACAATGCGGAGCAATGTCTCCGCCAGACCCTGGACAGCCTGCTGGTGCGCAACGAGACCGAGTTTGAAGTCATCTGCGTGGACGACGGCTCCACCGACGGCTCCCTGGACATCCTGCGGGAGTACGAGGCGAAGGACTTCCGGGTGCGGGTCATCACCCAGCCCAACGGAGGCGCCGGCGCCGCCCGGAACAACGGGATGCAGTACGCCCGGGGTGAGTACCTCTCCTTCCTGGACGCTGACGACTTTTTTGAGCCGGATATGCTCCGGCTGGCCTATGACCGGGCCCATACCCTAGGGACGGACATCACCGTGTTCCGCTGCGACCAATATTTCGAGGCCACAGGGGAATACGCCGCCGCCCGCTACACCATCAACGACAGCCTCCTTCCTGCGGAGCAGCCCTTCGCCGGGGAGGACATTCGGCAGGACATCTTCAAGGCGTTTGCGGGCTGGGCCTGGGATAAAGTGTTCCGGACGGACTTCGTCCGGGAGAACCACCTCCGGTTCCAGGAGCAGCGCACCAGCAACGATGTGCTGTTCGTGTTCTCCGCCATCGTGAAGGCCCAGCGCATCTCCACCATGAACGCCATCCTGGCCCACCACCGGCGGGACAGCGGCTCCCTCTCCGTCACCCGGGAGAAGAGCTGGGACTGCTTCTATCACGCCCTGTGTGCCCTGCGCCAGCAGCTGAGGGACTGGAACCTTTATGACCGGTTCGAGCAGGACTTTGTGAACTACAGCGCCCACTTCGCCCTGTGGAATGTGACCACCCTCCGGGGCCCGTCCTATCACAAGCTCTATGAGAAGCTGACCACCCAGTGGGCGGACGACCTGGGCATCACCGCCCATGAGGAGGACTACTTCTATCACCCCGGCGAGTACCGAAAGATGCAGCTGCTCCTGTCCTCCACCTCTGAGGAGTTCCTGTTTGAGGAGCTGGATACGGCAAAGGCGCAGAGCGCAGCGCTCCAGGCGGATAAGAACCGCCTGCAGGGGCAGGTTCGTAATCTGCGAAATGAGCGCAAGGGGCTGGAGAACCGGGTTGAATTGCTCCGGCAGGAAAACCGGGAACAGCGTGCCGACAAGAAGGCGCTGCGGGAGCAGAATCAAAGCCTGCAAAAGGAACGAAAGGCGCTGCAAAAGGAACTGAAAGCGCTGCAAAAGGAGAAAAAAGCGCTGCAGGCGAAGAACAAGGCCATCAAGCAGTCCACCATCTGGAAGGTGGGCCGCATCATCACCTGGCTGCCCCGGAAGCTGAAGCGGCTGTTTGCCGGGAAACGTTGAACCATAACAGAAAAAGGAGTAACAAGGCTATGAAAATCGCGATTGCCGGAACGGGTTATGTAGGTTTGGTCACAGGGGTCGTGCTGGCCCACCTGGGCCACAACGTCACCTGCGTGGATGTGGACGAGAAAAAGGTGGAAACCATGCGTCAGGGCATCTCCCCCATCTATGAGCCTGGGCTGGAGGAGCTGATGGCCGCCAATATGGAGCGGCTGACCTTCACCACGGATTACGCCTCTGCCTACCGGGACGCCGAGGTCATTTATATCGGCGTAGGCACCCCGGAGAAGCGGGACGGCTCCGCCAACCTGACCTATGTGCAGCAGGTCATTGACCAAATCGCCGCCACCGTGGAGCGGGACTGCATCGTGGTGGTGAAGTCCACCGTCCCCATCGGCACCAACGACAAGCTGGAGCAGCGCCTCCGGGAGAAGCTGGCCCATCCTGTGGCGGTGGAACTGGCCTCCAACCCGGAGTTCCTTTCCCAGGGCACCGCAGTGAAGGACACCCTCCACGCCAGCCGTATCGTCATCGGCGCGGAGTCCAAGCACGCGGAGGAGGTACTGCGGGCGGTCTACGCCGGGCTGGAGCAGCCCATCGTAGTGACCAACCGCCGCAGCGCGGAGATGATCAAGTACGCCTCCAACGACTTCCTGGCGCTGAAAATCTCCTATATCAACGAGATCGCCAACCTCTGCGAGCTGCTGGGGGCCAACATTCAGGACGTAGCCAAGGGCATGGGGCTGGACCCCCGCATTGGCAACAAGTTCCTGAACGCCGGCATCGGCTACGGCGGCTCCTGCTTCCCCAAGGACACCAAGGCGCTGCACTGGGTCTCCAACTACTATGACCGGGAGCTGAAGACCATCAAGGCCGCCATCGAGGTCAACGACCAGCAGAAGCTGGTGCTGGTGAAAAAGGCCCGCAGCTACTACGACTCCCTGGAGGGCAAAAAGGTGGCCGTCCTGGGCCTGACCTTCAAGCCGGAGACGGACGACCTGCGGGAAGCCCCCTCCCTGGTGAACATCCCCATCCTGCTGGACGACGGGGCGGTGATTTACGCCTGGGACCCGGTGGGTGTGGCAAACTATAAGAAATTTTACCCCGATGAAATCACCTACTGTGACACTATCGAGGAAGCCCTCCAGGATGCCGACCTATGCCTGATTTTCACCGAGTGGGCGGAGGTGAAGGCGCTCTCTGCGGACACCTTCCGCAGCCTAATGAAGGCCCCCATCGTCCTGGACGGGCGGAACTGCTTTGCGCTGGAGCAGTTTGAGGGCAGCGGTGTGGTGTATAACTCCGTGGGTCGGCCTACGGTGGAGTAATTCTGAACGGAAGGGCGAAATAGATGCAACGCTCTGCGGTGAGATAAGAGAACTCTGCCTTGAAAAGGGAAAAACAGAGCGTATGCAAAGAAGCTGGACAGACTGCGATAATAACGGACAGCTTTTTCCATTTGCAAGTATTTTGGAAAGGGATGGTAAACCCATGAAAAAGCGCACCCTTTATTTTGATGTGCTGAATATCGCTGCCTGTCTGGCGGTCATCAGCCTGCATCACAATACCATTGTACACACCTACTCTGACAGCCTGACGTGGAAGTCTGCGCTGGTCGTGCAGGTCGTAGCCTACTGGTGCGTACCGGTGTTTCTGATGCTCACTGGCGCTACCCTGATGAACTACCGGGAGAAGTATGACACAAAGACGTTTTTCAAGAAGCGCTTCCTGCGGGCGGTCGTTCCCTTCTTTGCCTGGAGCGCCATTGTGCTGATTTGGAAGGTAGCCACAGGTCAGTATACCTTTGAAACAGGCAGCATACAGGAAGTTATCAATGCGATGCTAAACAACAAAATGGAGAGTATTTATTGGTACTTCCCGTTTCTCTTTTCCGTATACCTGCTGATGCCGCTCCTGTCCTGGCTGACGGAGCCGAAGCATCGGCCTACGCTGCGCTATGTGATCCTTGCCATGTTTATCCTCCAGTCTACGATTATCCCCTTGACGAAGCTGGCAGGCATCAGCTGGAACAGCAGCTTCGCGCTGCCCTTCAACAGCTATCTGATTTTCGTCTTTTTGGGCTACTTCCTCTCCACCTGTGACTTGGACAAGAAAACCCGATATTGGTTGTATGCCAGCGGCGCGGCCGGAGCAGTGATCCGCTATGTTGCCATCTTCGTGCTTTCCACCCGTGATGGCGCGAAAAATACGCTGTTTTTCAATTATGGCTATTTCCCCTCGGTCATGCTGGCTGTGGGGGTGTTCGTCTGGGCAAAGCAGGTGGACTGGGAACGGGTACTGGCCAAGATTCATGTCACACCTCAGCGAGTAGCGAAGATTTCCTCCTATAGCCTGGGCATCTATTTGACACACAAAATCGTGATGTACTATGAGCTGGAGTGGCTGGGGCAGTGGGGCGTCACCAACCGGGACGTTTTTTGGCGAACCATCTGGATTCCTGTGACCTATCTCATCGCGCTGGCGCTGGTGGCGCTGCTGAAAAAGATACCCGGCGTGCGGCGCATCGTGCCATAAAGCGGCGGGTGCGGCCGCTTCCCTTGCGCCTCATACCTGAGCGCTGGGGCTTGTAAGGGCAGTTCTTCTGGGGAAAGATTGCCAAAAAACAACATTTTGCTGCATATTTTACTATTTATTCGCCTTATTTCTGTCAAAATTTGTCTTGAGAATGATTGACATACTGTGGGATAAATGGTATAGTAACATATGTATATATAATTAAACTGGGGAGGCAGCTTATGAAACATTACTTACCGAGGCGGCTCATCGCCTTAGCCCTTTCTGGTGCGATGGTGCTTTCAATGATGTGCACAGCCTTTGCAACGGAAACCGGGGCGACCGACACAGACCCCTTTGACTTTTCTTCCGAATCTGCTGTAGAGGCTGAGGAGGGATCTGAATCCGACGAAGCAGCGTCTGAGGAAGAGGCAGTTTCTGACGCTGCGGAGAGCGAAGAAACCGGTACGGAATCCGACGAAGCAGCGTCTGAGGAAGGCGAAGCGTCTGATACGGCGGAGAGCGAGGAGAGCAGCACGGAGGCGGAAGCCAGCACAGAGTCCGACAGCGAGACAGTCACGGTGAGCAGCGCAAGCGCTGCCGCGGCAGTATCTGAAGAGGATACGGAAACAACCTCCGAAGAAACGGTCAGCGCCGTAGCAGTCGCCTCCGAGGATGATACCAGCAGCAGCGTTGCAGCCGTTTCGGAAGAAGCAGATACTACGGTACAAATCACCAGCAGCGGTGTGAAGAACGGCCTCCTCTATGTGAATGGCTCCCTCTACACCGGCTATTACATGACCAGCGATGGCACCATGTACGAGGTCACAAATGGTGTTTATACCAAGTACAGTGGCCTGACCTCCGGCAGCAGTACCTACGTTTCTTCCTCCGACAAGAAGCTCTATC
>JAJQFX010000160.1:7027-8783 GCA_021200895.1 Clostridiales bacterium
ACGTCATGTACAAGGTCAGCAGCGGTGTTTACAGCAAATACAGCGGCAGCCTGAGCAAGGGTAAAGAATATTATAAGGAAGGCAGCGGCACCCTTAAGCTATCGGTTGGATTTGTTTACATCTCTGGCAAGGTTTACACCGGCCTCTATATGACCAGCAGCTATCTGTACTCTGTTAGCAGTTCTACTGGATACGCTTTATACAGTGGCACAGTGACAAGCAGCACGAAGTATGTCTCTTCTGGAGATATGAAAACTTACACATTCAGCGCCAACCGGGTCTATGTAAATGGTGAGTTGTATACCGGTTATTACATGACTTCAGACGGCACGATGTACACTGTGGTTAGCGGCGTTTACTCCAAGTATACAGGTACCCTCTCCTCCGGCGAGCAATATTATAAGAGTGGCACCGGTTACGTCACCCTGAGTGAGGCTGTCGCGTATAAAAGCGGCGTTGCCCAGACCAGCGGCTGGAAGTTCAGCAACAACAATGCGTATTACTATGTGGGCGGCACAAAGGTCACCGGCTGGTACTATATCAAGCGCAATGGTACAAAATATAAGTACTATTTCGACCCCAGCGACGGACATTTGGTCACCAATCTGTACGCCTACTTCGGCTCCAGCTACAAGTACAAGAAGTGCAAGCTGGTTCTCAACCTGAACACCCGCAACGCCTCGATTCTGGGCTATGACAGCGCCACCGGTTCCTACTGCATCCCCTACTATAGCTTCATCATTGGCATCTCAAAGACAGGTAAGGGCCCTCAGGCCGGGAACACCTACGCACTCAGCAGCACTGTGCAGAAGAAGTGGTTCACCTTTGCGGATAACGGCAGGGATTACTACTATGCCTACGCTACGCTGATTTCCGGCTCCGGCGGATATATCCATTCGGAGCGCTACTCCACCAACGGCGACCTGAACACCCTGGTTACCTCCACTTACAACGGCCTGGGCACCAAGCAGTCCTCCATGTGCATCCGTGCGCAGCTCTATGTGGCGAAGCTGGTGTATGATGTACGGCAGTCTTATTCCGGCTCCATCAAGGTGCAGGTGGTCAGCAATTCCACCTATGGGCCATTCGGTAAAATCACCCTGAGCAGCACCACCGGTAAGGTTTCCAGCAGTACAAAGAGCGACCCCACCGGCGTCAGCAGCTACAAGGGTTACATCAAGCAGACCGCCGTATAACCTTCGGCGCTGCGCAAAAAGCAAATCAAAATACCCTCCCAGGGCTTCGGCCCCTTATGGAGCCCGGAGCGAAGCCCTGGGAGGGTATCGTTTTGGCCGCCGATGGAAAAACTTACCATTGTTTGAATTTTTTGTGATTTTTCAGCATAATTGGCCGTTTTTCCCCCCAATTCCCGCCTACAGGCACCCCGCAGGCGGTTGCTTTCCGGTGGATTTTCGTGTATAATACCAATGAATTTACGTTTTACCCAAAAAAGGAGAACAAGATATGAGCCGATGGAAACAAACCCTGTCCGTGCTGCTGGCCGCAGCGATGCTGTGCAGCAGCCTGCCCGGTCAGGCGCTGGCCGCGAGCGCAGACGCTGCAGCCCAGTCCGCTGCGGAAGAGGATGCAACTTCAACCTCCACAGTGGAACCGGAGGAATCCGAGACGGAAGCGGAACAGGAAGCGGAGGCATCCGAAGCAGAACCAGAAGCGTCTGAACCGGAGCAGGAGGCATCTGAGACGGAAGCGGAAGCATCTGAACCGGAGCAGGGGGCATCCGAAGCAGAACCAGAAG
>JAJQFX010000234.1:0-5973 GCA_021200895.1 Clostridiales bacterium
GGGGCGGGCGCTTGCAGTTCCGGAGCGGGATCCGCCGGAACGGACACCGGCGCAGCTGCCACCCCTCCGGCGGCCACAGCCGCCTCCAGCCGGGCGATGCGGGCGGACAGGGCGGCGGGGGAGTCCTCCAGCCGGGTGTCGCACATCCGAATCAGGCACAGCTCTGCATCGGTGCGGCGGTTGACGCTGTTTTTCAGGTTGGAAAGGGTGTCCTGTAGCAGGGACAAAAGGTACAAAAGCCGCTGGGCGGTGAAGCCGCCCTCCAGGGTTTTCAGGGTGGCCTCGTCGTAGCCCCCCGCCATCAAGTCGGCCCCCTGGGGCGCGGTCTTGCGGATGAGCAGGTCGCGGCACAGCTGGGCCAGCTCGTCCAGGACGGCGCTGACATCCTTCCCGTTGGCGTACAGTTCCGCCAGGGCGGACAGGGCCGCGGCGGTATCCCCCCGGCGGATGTCGTTCATAATATGGGCGGTTTGCAGATTGCCTGCCAGGCCCAGGGTGTCCAGCACCAGGGCCTTGTCCACCCGGCCTCCGGCGACGGCGCACTGGTCCAGCAGGGAGAGGGCATCCCGCATCCCGCCGTCCGCCAGACGGGCCAGCAGGGCCGCTGCGTCGCCGGTCAGGTCGATGCCCTCGCACTGGGAGACATAGTTCAGCCGCCCGGCAATGTCCGCCGCCTGGATCCGCTTGAAGGAGAACCGCTGGCACCGGGACAGGATGGTGGCGGGCACCTTGTGCAGCTCGGTGGTGGCCAGAATGAACATGAGATGCTCCGGCGGCTCCTCCAGGATTTTCAGCAGGGCGTTGAAGGCCGCTACGGAAAGCATATGCACCTCGTCCACAATGTAGACCCGTTTCTTCACGGCGGCGGGGGCGAACACCGCCTCCTCCCGCAGGGCGCGCACCTGGTCAACGCCGTTGTTGGAGGCGGCGTCCAGTTCCGCCACGTCCAGGATGGAGCCATCCTCGATGCCCCGGCAGGCGGGGCATTTGCCGCAGGGGTTCCCGTCGATGGGGTGCTCACAGTTCACCGCCTTGGCCAGGATTTTCGCGCAGGTGGTCTTGCCCGTCCCCCGGGTGCCGGTGAACAGGTAGGCATGGGAGGTGCGCCCCGCCGCCACCTGGCGTTTCAGCGTCTCCGTGATATGGGATTGACCAACAACATCGTCAAAGAGCTTTGGCCTCCATTTGCGATACAGCGCTTGATACATACCCAGCCCCTCCAGACAACAAAAAAGCGGTGGCCGCACAATATGGCCATCGCTCCTGCGGACGGATTCCGTCATACATCCGGCACGATACATTACAGAAAGGCTTCGGCAATCGACTCAGAGACGACTGGCTGCGGCACACGACAGGGTCCGCTTAATGCTGCTCGGTTCCCCGCCTGACATGGTTCACAGTCTGCCGTTGCGCAGGGCCGTCTCCTCAAACACCGACTGCCGAAGCTATCGCTTATTATACACACTTTGCCGGGAAAATGCAAGCCCCTTCTTTGGAAATTCCGCCGTCCGGCGGCAAAATTTTTGCCCGCGCACCATTCACAGATTGTTCATAAAATCACGTGGAAACGTTCATACCATTTTCCCAAAGTGGTGTAAAATAAGGGCAACGCCTATCCCAGGAGGAACCGAGTTATGTCAGAGCAGAACGGAACGCTCCGCCCCACAGCGAAGGGCGGGCCTTGCCGGAAAGGCGGCCGCTGATATGATGCTGGAAAAGTCAAAAATCATCCGCCTGCAGGACCTCTCCCAGGCGGGCTATGTGGACGATGACAAGGCCGACTTCGTCAAGGACTTCATCCGCATCAACCACATTTACCGCAGCGCCATGCAGGAGGCCTCCACCCGGCTGGACATTCTGGACAGCGAGTTCGCCACCATTTACAACCATTCCCCCATTCACCATATGGAGTGCCGGGTCAAGACCCTGGACAGCATTCTGGAGAAGATGAAGCGCAAAAACCTGGAGCTGCGCATTGACAACGTCTATAAACTCCAGGACATCGCAGGCATCCGGGTCATCTGCAACTATGTGGATGACATCTACTACCTCCGCAAGCTGCTCATCTCCAGCAACGGCTTTGAGTTGATTCGGGAGAGCGACTACATCAAGCACCCCAAGCCCAACGGCTACCGGAGCCTGCACCTCATCGTCAGCGTGCCCTTCGTCATCTCCGAGGGGCGGATGGAGCTGCCGGTGGAGATTCAGCTACGCACCATCGCCATGGATATGTGGGCCAGCCTGGAGCACGAGCTGCGGTACAAGTCCGGCCGGGTCTTTACCGAGGCCGAGGCGGCGGAGCTGCTGCAATGCTCCAAGGATTTGGCGGCGGTGGATGAGAAGATGCAGACTCTATTCCAGGGGATGCACCAGGAGTAGGCCGGACAAGTTCATAGAACCAATAACCGCTTGCAGCCATGCCCTCAGAGGAGGGAACGGCTGCAAGCAATTTTTTTTGTTTGGGGGTTGACAATATCACCGTATGGTGATACAATAAGCTCAACTAGAACAAATGTTCTAGCTGAAGGCAGGAAAGAAACCTTCATCCGAAGGATGAAGGTTTCTGGTGGGAGATTGTGGATTCGAACCACAGTAGGCTTGCGCCAGCAGATTTACAGTCTGTCCCCTTTAGCCACTTGGGTAATCTCCCATATGAAATATGGAGCTGGTTGACGGACTTGAACCCCCGACCTGCTGATTACAAATCAGCTGCTCTACCAACTGAGCTAAACCAGCATTTGGCGTTGTCTGTGTTGCCGCTCAACAAAAGGTATCATACCAGAATGGAGGGAAAATGTCAAGCACAAATTTTCTTTTTTTCGATTTTTTTGCAGGGGAAGCCATACGCCGCCCACGCCCTCAGCCTCCCCGGGACGAGCAGCTGGCCCCGTCCCTCTGCTGCCAGCGCTGCGGCAGGCCCCTTTACTGGGGCGACCTGGCCGCCCTCTGGGAGGGGGCGGTGTATTGCCCGGGCTGCGGCCCGGAGGAGGCGCCGCTTTGGAGCATTTCAGACTATCTGCTGCGCCGGTAGCCCGGCGCGATTATTTTGACAGGAAGGAAGGGAACCCCATTGAACCAGACAAGGCAACGCCCTGACATCCACCACAGCGGACGGGACGCCAGGCTGCTGGCCTACTATATCCCCCTAATCCTCGACCCGGAGGCTGCCCGGCTGGCCGACCGGCGGAAGGCAGCCCTGGCCGGGTACCTGCGTCAGGAGCTGACCGAGCGGGAGCTGGACTGCCTGCGGCTCTACTTTGTGGAGGGGCTGAGCCTGGAGGCTATCAGCGGCCTGCTCCATATAGGCTGCTCCACCATCTCCCGGAACATCGCAAGAGGGAGAGCACGCATTGACCGCGTGCTCTCCCTAGGCAGCGAGTTATTGGGGGCAGGATTTCATCCGGGGGTAGCGCTTCGGTTTGGAGCGCCTCCTCCACCGGGAAGGTCAGAGACGCCTTGAACAAATCCCCGTCCACGGCCAGCTGGAACTCCGCCCCCTGGAGCTTCACCAGGCTCTGGGCGATGGACAGGCCCAGGCCGCTGCCTTCCGCGCTGCGGCTTTCGTCCCCCTGGACGAAGCGCTCCATCAGCTCATCCGCCGGAATGTTCAGCGGGTCGGCGGAGATGTTTTTCACAGAGACGGCTGCAAAGCCGTCTTTTTTCACCAAATCCACATAGACCCGGGTGCCGGGCATGGCGTACTTCGTGCAGTTGCTCAGCAGGTTTTCCAGGATGCGCCAGGTGTGCCGCCCGTCCGCCATCACGAAGATGGGTTCCTTAGGGGCCTGCACCCGCACCTCCAGTTTGGCCTGCTCCAGCCGATCCTCGTACTCCCCGATGGCCTGGTGTACCAGCTGGGTCAAATCCAGCCGCTCCTTGTTCACCGCCAGCACACCGGCGGAGGCTTTGCTGGCCTCCACCAGGTCCTCCGTCAGGGTTTTCAGCCGCTGGCTCTTCCGGTCCAGCACGTCCAGATACGCCCGGGCCGTCTCGTCCTGTAGGTTCAGCTTTTTCAGCAGATCCACATAGTTGATGATGCTGGTCAGGGGCGTTTTCAGGTCGTGGCTGACGTTGGTGATGAGCTCGGTGCGGAACCGGTCGGACTTGATGCGCTCCGACACGGCCTGCTCCATGGCCTGGGAGGCGGTGTTCATATGCTCCGCGTGGCGGCGGAGATCCTTGGGCAGGCCCGTGGTGTCCGTCTGATAGGACAGGTCGCCGCTGGCCAGCACCTCGCCGCCCTTCTGCACCCGCAGCCACCCGCTCTGCCGCCGCACCGTCCACCACAGGCCCAGCAGCAGCAGCCCGACCAGCAGCCAGCCAGCCACGGTGCGTATCTCGCCATACCCGCCGCAGTTGACATAGGCCAGCGCCAGCGCCGAGGCGCAGAACGCCACATACAACTCCACCGCCTGCCAGGTGGTGGGAATCGCCCGCACCAGCCGCACCAGGCCCCGGAAAAGCAGCCGCAGCACCCGCCAGCACAGCAGCAGAATGTGGGCAATCAGCGTCCGCCGGAGGAGGCTGCGGTCTTTCAGCTGGACGGTGGCCCCCAGCAGCAGCGGCAGCAGGCTCAGCATTGCCAGCGTCAGGATGCCGCACACAGCGGACAGGGCCACCTGCCACTCCAGTTCATATCCCTGTTCCAGCAGGAAGAACCGGCTGGGAATATCGGAGGTTGCCCACAGCACCACCGCCCCGTAGACAATGGCCGCGGCCACTGCGGCGGAGAGGCACAGCATCACATCCTGAGGGCACCGTGCCAGGGTGCAGAGGTGAATGCCTTCCTGTCCTTTCGCGTGGCCCGCCGCGTTCATCAGCCAAATCAGAGCCAGCAGCAGCACCAGTGCCGCGGCTCCGGCGGCCAGCGCCTCCACATAGAAGTTATTTTCCCAGTTGACCAGGTGCTGGACATAGTTGGAGACGGAATCCTCTGTCACCCAGCCGTCTGACACAATGCCCATCTCCAGGATGCAGCAGTCGGTGCGGCAGAGGTCGTTTAGCGCCTCGTCCAGCGCCTCCGCGTAGTTCAGAAGCAGGACTGCGGCCTGATAGTCCTCCGCCGTCTTGCCGGAGGAGACGGCGACGCTGGACGCGGTGTCGCCGTCCACAGCCGCCTCTGTCGCCCCCTCGGCGTCATATTCCGCAGATTCTGTAGAGGTCGTATCCGTGTCCGCTGCGTCCGACTGCGCCGCCTCGGCCGCCTCCAGCAGCGCCGCGTTTTCATAGAGCAACTCGGTGTTCTCTTCGTAAAAGCCGTCCTCGTTCAGCACCACCAACGCCAGATCTTCGTAGCGTCCCGCGTTGTAGTACTCACACACCACAGCTTGTAGGTAGGCGCAGAGGTAGGACGGGACTTCCGTGTCGTTGATTTTCCACAGAACGATGTCGTCCTCCAGCAGGGCGTCATACAGCGCCTCCAGCTGTGTACCCGCCAGCAGGGCGCCGCCGTTGCTATCCTCCGGGTATTCCGCTACCAGGGCGTCCACAAGGGCCATCACCGCGGAGGCGCTGTCTATCATCGCCTCGCTGCTCCCCTGGAGCCAGCACACGGCGGAGGATTGGTCGAAGGAATCGCTCTCCTCCGACAGTTCCAGCCCCATAAGGCAAAGCTCACCCAGCGTGTAGACCTGCTGATACAGGCTGTCCGCATCCGTCTCCGCCTCGAAGTCGTCGGCGTTGGAGGCGTAGGCCGTGCCGTCCATATCCATCACCCGGTAGCGGATGTTGGTGTTGCCGGAGGCCAGATAGTCCGCTTCCTCCTCCAAAGCCTGCCGCCCCAGGTAGGTCAGGCTGTCCTCCCCCAGGCTCAGCAGGTAGTAGCGCATGATGTCCTCGGCGTAGCCGCCGGAGTTGGCGCAGTACCAGGTGATTTCGCTGGTCTCGTCCGTCATGCCGTAGCAAGTCATCTCCAGCGCAGCCGCCGGAGTTGGCGCAGTACCAGGTGATTTCGCTGGTCTCGTCCGTCATGCC
>JAJQFX010000234.1:6073-8724 GCA_021200895.1 Clostridiales bacterium
GTAGCAAGTCATCTCCAGCGCAGCGGAAATGCCCGCAAAGCAGGCCGCAAAGCCGCTGGCCGCCACCAGCAGGATGGCAAGAACCTTCGGCCAGAATCGTTCGCGCAGCTTCGTCATAGCGTAGTTCGTCCCCTTTCAGCGCGGCATCCGCCGCTTATGACTGTTCCAGCTTATAACCGACCCCCCAGACCACCTTTAAATATCTGGGGTGGGAGGGGTCGATCTCGATCTTCTCCCGCAGGTGGCGGATGTGGACGGCTACGGTATTGTCGCTGCCCAGCACAGGGTCCTTCCACACCCGCTCATAGATTTGCCGCACAGAAAAGACCTGACCGGGGCGCTCCATCAGCAGATGTAGAATGTCGTACTCCAGAGGAGTCAGCGCGACCGGTTCCCCGTCCACCAGGGCAAAGTGGCGCTCCGTGTCCAGCTCGATGGGGCCGACGCTCAGGGTGCCCTCCCGGTCAGGTTCGCCGCCCAGGACGGTGTAGCGCCGCAGTTGGCTCCGCACCCGCGCCAGCACCTCCATGGGGTTGAAGGGCTTGGTGATGTAGTCGTCTCCCCCGGCGTTGAGACCCTGAATCTTATCCGTGTCCTCCCCCTTGGCCGTCAGGAACAGCGCCGGCACGTTGGAGGTTTTCCGCAGCTCCTGGGTGGCACGAATGCCGTCCATGTGGGGCATCATAATGTCCATCAGCACCAGATGTATTTTCTCCTGGGACAGGATGTCCAGCGCCTCCTCCCCGGAGTAGGCCTTGAACACCTGATACTCCCCGCCGGACAGATAAATCTCCAGCGCGGAGACAATATCCTTGTCGTCATCACAAATCAGTATGTTGTACATTTTTTGTCACTTCCTTAGGATAAAGTATACCGCCAAATCCCACGGAAGGGAAGCGTTGCGACCATTAAGATTTCCTGAAGATTTCGCTGAACGCAGACAAAACCTGCCCGTTCCGGTGCAGGTTTTGCTTTACATGGTTTTCCTGGTGGTGTAATATAAATAGTAACTATATCACGAAAAAGAAGGGATTCCCTGTGAAAATCTCAACGAAAGGCCGCTACGCCCTGCGCACGATGATCGACCTGGCGGAGCAGGAGCGGCTGCCGGACGCCGCCGCCTACATTCCCCTGAAGGAGATCGCCCAGCGGCAGGGCATCGAGGTCAAGTACCTGGAGCAAATCGTCTCCCTGCTGAAAAAGGACGGGCTGATTCAGGGCGTCCGGGGCAGCAACGGCGGCTACCGGCTGGTGCGCCCGCCGGAGGACTACACCGTGCGGGAGATTTTGGAGGTGACGGAGGGCTCCCTGGCCCCCATCGCCTGCCTGGATACCCCGGTGAACCTGTGCCCCCGGAAGGACGCGTGCAAAACCCTGGCCTTTTGGGAGGCGTTCGCCGGTCATATCAATACGTTCCTGGAGGGCTGGACGCTCCAGGACTTCTTAGACACCCCCGACGGGTTAGAGTTCCTTTAAATAGGCGGCCAGCGCCCAGCCGGTCTTATCCTCCCAGCGGACGTGTACCCAGGCGCCGTCCGTCTCCAGCAGTTCCACCCGCGCCCCGCTGGGCAGGCGGGCCACTACGCTGCCGTTCCTGCTGCCGGTATCCCGCAGGTTCAGGCGGCTGCCATGAGTGTCCACCGTCAGGTAGCGCACCGGGGCAGGCTCCGCCGGTGGGGTTGGCTTGCGGCTCTGTTTGCGCCGGGCCGGAGCGGCTTCCTTCTTCGCCTTCGGCTGCGCCGCCTTCTGGATTGTCCGCCGCCTGGGCGGGGCCTTGGGGGCCGGCGGAGTGGCCACCTCTGGGGCAGGCTGCGGCTCCGGCCTGTCCGCCTGGGCCGCTTCGTCAGGCCGCCACTCCAGCACGTCCCCAGGCTGGCACTGGAGAGCGGCGCAGATGGCGTCCAGGGTGGTCATGCGGATGGCCTTGGATTTGCCGTTCTTCAGAATGGAGAGGTTCGCCATGGTGATGCCCACCCGCTGGGACAGCTCCGTGACGCTCATTTTCCGTTTTGCGAGCATGACATCTAAATTGACAACGATCATTGCGCTTCCCGCCTTCCCCGGAACCGATAGGGTTTCTATGAGCGTATTATAACGGAAGACGCGGCGCCCCGTCAAGGCATTTCTCGAATTTCGATAAAATTTTCTTGTTTTTCATACGCTTGCCTGTATTGACTTTTTTCCTGCTCCATGCTAAAATTTGGAAAGAAGGTTGAACTATTCATCGTTCAGGAAAGTGAGGCATCCTTATGGCGACACAGGCGCTTGGTATTCTGGAAACCCATGGCCTTGTCTCTGCGCTGTCCGGCGCGGACGCAATGCTGAAATCGGCGGAGGTCACCCTGATTGGCCGTGAGCTGCCTGGGGACGGGCTTGTCACCGTCCTCATCCGCGGGGAGGTGGCCTCTGTGACGGCGGCGCTGGACGTGGGGGCGGCAGCGGCGGCCCTCTACGGGGCGGAGCCTATGAAGCGGGTGATTCCCTGCCCCCACCCAGAGATGGAAAAGCTGCTGCCCACCCTGGGCTGAGCGTTCCCCTGGAGGTGAGTGACGATGCTTTTGGCGAAGGTGACTGGCGCTGTCGTGCCCGCTGTGCGGGATGCCCGGCTGACCGGCCTGCGGCTGTTGGCGGCGGAAGCGCTGGCGGAGCCG
>JAJQFX010000051.1 GCA_021200895.1 Clostridiales bacterium
CCCCCCAGCCGCCCCAGGCGGAGCCGCCTGCGGCGTCTGCCCCTCAGTTCCAGTATGACTTCGCCACCAACGTGGTGGACGCTGAGGCGTTCCCCTTTTCCACCTGGGCGAAGCTGACCCGCGAGGTGCTGTCCAGCCGGGACAGCGCCCTCCTCTCCGCCGCAGACCCCCAGGGGGTGCCGGAGCTGCGGGAGGCCATCGTCCGTCACCTGTACGAGTTCCGGGGCATCCGGGTCCAGCCCTCCCAAATCGTGGTGGGGGCCGGGTCGGAAATGCTGCTGTCCCTGCTGGTGCAGCTGCTGGGCCGGGAGCAGGGCTACGCCGTGGAGGATCCGGGATACCGGAAAACGGTGCAGATCCTGCGGAAAAACGGCGCGCCGGTGTTCCCCATCCCCATGGACGAGGGGGGCATCGATGTGGGGCAGCTGGAGGCATCCCGGGCCAGCGTGGCCCATGTGACCCCTTCCCATCACTACCCCCTGGGCACCATCATGCCGGTCAGCCGACGCTACGCCCTGCTGCAATGGGCAGAGTCCGCCCCGGAGCGCTACATCATCGAGGACGATTACGACAGCGAGTACCGCTTCACCGGCAAGCCCATCCCCGCCCTCCAGGGCCTGGACAGGGCGGGACGGGTGATTTATCTGAACACCTTCACCAAGAGCCTCTCCCCCTCCATGCGTATCAGCTACATGGTGCTGCCCCCGCTGTTGGCGGAGCGATACCGGAGGGAGCTGTACTTTTATTCCTCCACTGTCCCCTCCTTCGAGCAGTACAGCCTGGCCCTGTTCATGCAGCGCGGACACCTGGAGCGGCATATCTGGCGTACCCGGAAGCGGTACAAGCTGCGCCGGGACGCGCTGATCAGCGCGGTCAAAGAGACTGGGCTGACCGCCTACAGCCAACTCAGCGGCGCGGACGCCGGCCTCCATCTGCTGCTGACCGTCAGGAACGGCAAGCGGGAGGCCGACATGATCTCCGCTGCGGCGGAGGCAGGCGTCCGCATTTACCCGGTCTCCGCCTGCTATGACGGGGCGGTGCCCGCAGCCTATGTCCCCACCTTCATCCTGGGCTACGCCAGGATGGACGAGGCCCATCTGACCGACGCCTGCCGCCTGCTCCAGGAGCGCTGGCAGGCGCTGCCCTGAGCCCCGTCCGGCGGAAAATTTTCCGGGCAGGCGGGCGGAAAGGTTGTTTTTTTCAAAAATCGGGGGGTTGAGTTCCGTTACTTTTTGTTACACTTTTGTTTCTCTTTGCCGTTTTGATTCCGCGTTTTGGAACCTTTTTGCCGTTTTGATTCCGCGTTTTGGAACCTTTTTGCCGGACTTTTGAGCCTCTAAATTTATTTTTTTACTTTTTTGTTGAGAAAATATTGACTTTTACCGAGTTTTGCGCTACAATATTCCATGTTAGCAGTTTGTCACCGCTGGTTACAAAACGTTACCGGCTATCAAAATGTGAAACCTGGAGGAACGTATGACTCACAAGATCTTATCCTTCTCGCATATGCTGAAGATGTTGATGGTTCTCGCGATGTGTCTGGCCTTTGCACTCCTGTGCAACCATTCCGCAAAGGCAAAAACTGTTTATGAAATTTCTGACGAAGCATCCACCGTCACCGTGGAGACCTATACCGACAGCGTGGACGAGGTGCTGGATGAGGCCGGTGTAGACCTCTCCGCCACCGACTTCGTGGATGCCGACGCCACGGAGGACACTGTGCAGCTGTCCATCTCTCACGCACAGTATGCCACCGTCGTCTGTGACGGCGCTACCGTTACCGCTCAAATCGAGGACGGGGACACGGTTGCAATGCTGCTGGAAAAGCTGAATATCACCGTTGGCGAGGATGACATCCTCTCCCATGACCCCACTGCCACCGTCTCGGCGGGGGACACCATCACCATTCACCGCGTCACCATCACCTATTATACGGAAGAATCCACCACCCCCTATGACACCGCCACCATTTGCGACCCCACCATGAGCCGGGGAACCACCGCAGTGGTGCAGGCAGGCGTTGACGGCAGGACGGTTTACACCTACGAGCAGAAGTCCATTGACGGCGGCGAGCCGGCGACCACCCTGGTGCAGACAGATACATATGATATGCAGACGGAAATCACCGCTTACGGCACCCGGGTCTACTTCCAAACTCCCACCGGCCTGAGCCAGTCCAAGGACTGCATCACCAACATTGACGACCGCACCAACACCATCACCCTGGCCTCCGGCGCGACCTATCACCTGTCCAAGACCGTCACCTGCAGCTGCACCGCCTACACCGCCAAGTCCGGCTCCCGCACTGCCTCCGGCCGGAAGGCCCAGGTGGGCGTGGTGGCCGTGGATACCTCCGTCTTCCCCATGGGGACGAAGCTGCTGATTCAGTCCAGCAGCGGCTCCTTCCTCTACGGCGTGGCCGTGGCGGGAGACACCGGCTCCGCTGTGAAGGGCAACACCATCGACCTGTACTTTGATTCGGCCAGCGAGTGCTACTCCTTCGGGCGCCGCACCTGCACCGTCTATGTGTTGAGTTGACAAAATGCAAAAAGCGCCTGCGCAACAGCTGCGCGGGCGCTTTTCTTTTTGCCGCATTTCTGGTATACTACCGGAAGAACAGGAGTGACCCACATGAATTTATGCGACATCCATGAAATCAAGCCCCTGCTGGCCCGCCACGGCTTCCACTTTTCCAAGTCCATGGGGCAGAACTTCCTCATCGACCCCGCCGTGCCCCAGGCCATCGCGGAGGCCTCCGGCGCGGATGAGACCACCGGCGTGCTGGAAATCGGCCCCGGCATCGGCGCTCTCACCGTCCAGCTGGCCCAGCGGGGGGCTAAGGTGGTGGCGGTGGAGCTGGACACCGCCCTCCTCCCCGTCCTGGCGGAGACGCTGGCGGACTGCCCCAATGTGGAGGTCGTCCCCGGCGACATTATGAAGCTGGACCTGGAGGCCCTGGTGGCGGAACACTTCGGCGGTCTGACCCCCATCGTCTGCGCCAACCTGCCCTATAACATCACCACCCCGGCGCTGACCCGGCTGCTGGAATCCGGGCTGTTCGCCTCCGTCACCGTGATGATTCAGCGGGAGGTGGCCCGCAGAATTTGCGCCGCCCCCGGCAGCGGGGACTATGGGGCCTTCACCCTCCTGTGCCAGTATCACGCGGACTGCCGGCTGCTGTTTGAGGCGGAGCCGGAGTGCTTCCTGCCCGCCCCTAAAGTGACCTCCCAGGTGCTGCGGATGACGCGGCTGGATGAGCCGCCGGTCACGGTGACGGACGAGGGGCTGCTGTTCCAGGTGATACGTGCCTCCTTCGCCCAGCGGCGGAAGAAACTCCTGAACGGCCTTGCCTCCGCTTTCCGGGGCCGGGCCACCAAGGAGGAGCTGGCGGACATTCTCCGCGCCTGCGGCTACGGGGAAACTGTGCGGGGGGAGGAGCTGAGCCTGGCCCAGTTCGCCGCCATCAGCGAGGCCCTGGCCGGGCGATAACCCGTTCGCACCGTTTTGTTCAAAATGAACCATCCTGGGGCGGTTTTTCTTTGTGCAGAATGAAACTTGCATTTTATTGCAAAGCATGATATAATCAAGCTAACGAGTAGCTGAAACGGCGTAAGTCCAGTCGTTTTGCTGCTCGTTTTTATTTTCCCATTTTCGTAAGAGGAAAACGGCCTGTCTGCTCCCGGCGGACGCGCTGTTTTTCTGTATGTTCAGGAGGTATTCATCTTTATGGAAGAAAAGTCCAACACATTCCTTGAGACGGAAACGATTGGCAGGCTGATGCGGAAGTATGCCATCCCCTGCATCATCTCCCTCTTGGTGGCCGCGCTGTACAACATCGTAGACCAGATCTTCATCGCCAACGCGGACTATCTTGGCTCCTACGGCAACGCCGCCAACACGGTGGTCTACCCGCTGACCATTGTGGCCCTGGCCCTGGCCGTGCTGATTGGCGACGGCTGCTGCGCCTACGTCAGCATCTGCCTGGGCTCCAACAAGCAGAAGGACGCCCATTGCAGCATCGGCAGCTCCGTGCTGCTCTGCATCATCATCAGCCTGGTGCTGACCGCCGTCTATTTCCTGTTCCAGGAGCCGATTCTGACCCTGTTCGGCGGCCGCGTCAATGAGGAGACCTTCGCCCAGTCCAAGGAGTATTTCACCTTCATCACTATGGGCATCCCCTTCTATATGTTCGGTCAGGCCATGAACCCCATCATCCGCTCCGACGGCAGCCCCAGGTTCGCCATGGCCTCTACCTTGGTGGGTGCGGCCTTCAACATCGTCTTTGACCCCATCTGCATCTACGGCCTGAAGTGGGGCATGATGGGCGCGGCCCTGGCCACCATCGGCGGCCAAATCATCACCGCCATCCTCTCCGTCTGGTATCTGTGCCACATGAAGGCGGTGAAGCTGGAGAAGAGCAGCTTCCGCCTCTATCCCAGCCTGATGCGGCGCTATCTCCCTCTGGGTATTTGCAGCCTGCTGTCTCAAATCTCTCTGGTGCTAGCAATGGCCGCCGTCAACAACATGATTCAGAAGTACGGCGCGCTGGACCCCATCTTCGGCCAGGAGGAGTACGCCCAAATCCCCATGGCGGTGGTGGGTATTGTCATAAAGGTGTTCCAAATCGTCATCTCCATCGCCGTTGGCATTGCCGCCGGGTGCATCCCCATCGTGGGCTACAACGTGGGGGCAGGCCGGAAGGACCGGGCGCTGGAGCTATTCCAGAAGCTGCTGGTCTCGGAGTTTGCAGTGGGCGCTGTGGCGCTGGTGATTGTGGAACTGTTCCCCAACCAGCTGATTGGCCTGTTCGGCGCCGCCAACGAGAGCGCCTATTACACCGAGTTCGCCGTGAAGAGCTTCCGCACCTACCTCTGCCTGATGCCCCTGGCCACCGTCAACAAGGGTACCTTTATCTATTTGCAGTCCCTGGGCAAGGCATTTTTGTCCACGCTGCTGTCGCTGGTGCGTGAGGTGGTGTTCGGCGTGCTGTTCCCCATCGTGCTGCCCATCTTCTTCGGGCTGAACGGTATCCTGTACTCCATGCCGGCCTCCGACCTCCTGACCTTTGTCATCTCGGTCATCGTCATCGTTTACACGGTGAAGCTGCTGAAGCAGCCGGAGGAGCCCTCCACTGCAAAGCTGCACGCCAACTGACGGGGTTCGTCTCCCTTGCAGCGCCGCCGCCCTAAGGGGGGGGGGCGTTTTCTGTTGGCCCAGACGCGGGGCGGCGTGCAATACAGAGGTTGTGGAACCTTCATGGCGGAGAGAACATCTTGTGGCGGTTTGCTTTTGAACGTCCACATTTATGAGTGCTTCCGGTTCGGCGGAATAGGTTCTGTCATTTTCGGAGGCTGGTGTTCCACAACTATATTGCGCTTTTATTTCAAAAAGTGCTTTACTTTTCCGCCGCGCTGAGGTATAATAGAGTAACTATGAAACCCGGTTTTATCCGACGCACAGAAAGGAGCAAGCGTATGAGCGGACAAATGATTATCACCATCGGCCGTGAATTTGGCAGCGGCGGCCACGAAATCGCGGAACTTATCGCCTCCCACTATGGCATTGCCTTTTATGACAAGCAGCTGATTCAGGAGGTGGCGGAGGACGGCATGATCAGCCCCTCCGTGGTGGCCCAGTTTGATGAGAAGCCCCTGAGCGTCTTTGCCCGGCCCATGCCCGGCGACGGCAGCAACCTGTCCATGGAGCAGCAAATTGCCCTGCGCACCTTCACCTACCTGAACAAGCAGGCCAATGTGAACAAGGCGTCCTTCGTGGTGGTGGGCCGCTGCGCGGAGTGCTTCCTGGTGGGCAACCCCGCCCTGACCAGGATTTTTGTGCTGGGCGACCAGGAGGTGAAGCGCAAGCGCATTATGGAGAAGTATCAGCTGGACGGAAAGCAGGCCCTTCTGCGGATGCGCCGGGAGGACAAGCTCCGCAAGAGCTACCACAACTTCTACTGCGAGAGCAAGTGGGGCGACAGCCGCACCCATGACCTGTGCATCAATTCCTCCCTGCTGGGGGTGGAAAAGACTGCGGAGGCCCTGATTCAGTACCTTGACCTGCGGTACGCCTGAGCGCCCACTGATACCCCGTGGACCACAAAACAGCGCGGCCAGCCGCTCTTCTGGAGCGGCAGCCGCGCTGTAAGTTTGTCTGTGTGCCAATGGCGGGACGCGCCTTATTTCCGGGTGGGGTCCTTCACCTTCGGGTATTTATATTCGCCGTCCGGCTGCTGCTCCACCTCGTCCAGGTTGATATAATCCTCCGTCAGGAGGGACAGCTTCCGCTTGGACAGCCTGGCGCTGACGAAGTCAGACACCAGCGAGTAAATGACGGCGAACAGCGGCACCCCCAACAGCATCCCGGCGAAGCCGAACAGCCCGCCGAAGAAGATGATGGAGAACAGCACCCAGAAGGAGGAAAGACCCGTGGTGTTGCCCAGAATCTTCGGCCCCAGGATGTTGCCGTCGAACTGCTGCAAAATCAGGATGAAGATGGCGAAGTACACCGCCTGAATGGGGCTGTACATCAGAATCAGCACCGCGCAGGGAATCGCCCCCAGAAACGGCCCGAAGAAGGGGATGATATTGGTGACGCCAATAATTACGCTGATTAGGGTGGGGTAGGGCATCCGCATGATGCTGACCCCGATGAAGCAGATAATGCCGATAATCAGCGAATCCAGCAGCTTGCCCCGGATGAAGCCGCCCATCACCTGGTTGGTGTAGCGCATCTGATAGACGACCTTGTTGCCCCGCTTCGGGCCCAGAAGGGCGTAGGTCATCTGCTTCACCTGACCGATCATCGTTGTCTTTTCCACCAGCAGGTAAGCGGCCACGATGAAGCCCAGCACCAGGTTTTTGATGGCGGTCACGGCGGCCATCAGGCCGGAGAACAGGGTGCTGACGATGGAGGAAACGTTGTCAAAGTTCCCGGAGAAGTCCTCCAGCAGAGGCCGCAGAGTGCTGCTGGCCCAGTTCGCCAGGGAGGCGTACAGGTTATTCAGAATGTCCTCCAGGTTCTGATAAACATCAGGATAGTCTACCAGGAAGTCCTCCGACCATGCCTCGATGCGGGTCAGGTAGGTGGGCAGGGCGTTGATGATGCCCGAAATGCTTTCCACAAACCGGGGGACGACCAGGGCAAACAGGCCGCTGATGACCAGGATACCGGTCAAAATGCAGGCCAGGACGGAGACGACCGTGCTGATGGATTTAGACCACCGCTCCCGCATGACGGAGCCCAGCAGCTCCCGCAGGTTGCGCAGCAGGTAGTTGTACAGAGGGGCCAGCAGGTAGGCAATCAGGAAGCCCATCAGGAAGGGGGCGAGGATGTCCACCAGCTTTTTCAGCGCATTCAGAAAGACGGATATTTTTGCGAACAGGAAATAGATGGCAATGCTGGCGGCAATCATCAGAAAGCCGGTCAGCCCTGCGACCATATAATCCTTATATTTTGGGTTTTGCTTCAACGCCGGTTCCCTCCTGTCTGCGGGGTTGAGGTGAAAGGACTGGTCAGACGTTCAGCTCCACTTGTTCCCCGGTGAGGGCGGAGGCGTACTGCTCCAGCACCGGCTGGACGCACTCCTGCAAAAATTCCTCCACCTGCTCCGGGCAGCGGCCGATGTAGTTGGACGGCTCCAGATGGGCGGACAGCTCCTCCTTCGTCATGCCGAACATGGGGTCGGCCGCAATCAGGTCGATGAGGTTGTTCTCCAGCCCCAGGTCTTTGACGTTGTGGCCGGCCTCCAGAGAGTGCTGGCGGATGCGCTCGTGGAGCTCCTGGCGGTTGCCGCCCCGCTTCACCGCGTCCATCATAATGTTTTCCGAGGCCATGAAGGGCAGCTCCTCCATGATGTGCTTCTCAATGACCTTTTCATGCACCACCAGGCCGGAGGTGATGTTCTGGTAAATACCCAGGCAGGCGTCCACCGCCAGGAAGGCCTCCGGCACGGAGAGACGCTTGTTGGCGGAGTCGTCCAGCGTCCGCTCAAACCACTGGGAGGAGGCGGTGATGGCCGGGTTCATCACGTCAGACAGCACATAGCGGCTCAGGGCGCACATCCGCTCCGCACGCATGGGGTTGCGCTTGTAGGGCATGGCGGAGGAGCCGATTTGCCTGGACTCGAAGGGCTCTTCGATTTCCTTCATGTGGGCCAGCAGCCGCAGGTCGGTGGCGAATTTGCTGCACGACTGGGCGATGCCCGCCAGGGTGTTCACCACATAGGTGTCCACCTTGCGGCTGTAGGTCTGGCCGGATACGGGTACCACCGCGTCAAAGCCCATCTCGGCGGCGATTTTCTGCTCCAGCTGGCGGCACTTCTTATGGTCGCCCTCGAACAGCTCCAGGAAGGAAGCCTGGGTGCCGGTGGTGCCCTTGCTGCCCAGCAGCTTCAGGTCGCTGATACGGTACTCCACCTCGTGCAAGTCCATCAGCAGCTCGTTCAGCCAGAGGGTGGCCCGCTTGCCCACGGTGGTCAGCTGGGCCGCCTGGAAGTGGGTGTAGCCCAGGGTGGGCAGGGCCTTGTACTGCTCAGCGAACTGGGCCAGGTTGGCGATGACCCGCACCAGCTCATCCCGTACCAGCTCCAGCGCTTCCTTCATCAGGATAATATCAGTATTGTCCCCCACATAGCAGCTGGTGGCCCCCAGGTGAATGATGGGCATGGCCTTGGGGCATTGGTCGCCGTAGGCGTGGATGTGGGCCAT
>JAJQFX010000066.1 GCA_021200895.1 Clostridiales bacterium
TTTTAGTTTATCACTTCACTCGCCCCTCCCTAAGAACCCTCCCCCTATCCCACTGGCAGCTGGCGCCTTGTCCCTCAATCAGGTGGTCTATCAGGCAACAGACGATGTGACTTGATACCTGCTGAGACTGCCGCCCATGGCGGCTGGCAGGGATTGCCGCCCACGTCCCTGCCTTACGGCGGAACGGGCAGCAATTTTATTTCCCTATGGTTGTGGAAATCTGACTGTACGGCTATGTGATTCTCCTCAACCCAGGATAGATTGTATCTTTAAGTTGATGACATTGCCGCAAAAGGGCGTTCAAAAAGGTAGGGAATATAGAACAGACGGCGCGAGAGGGGAGCGCTGCTCTGGAGCAACGGAGGGATTCATCCAACACTCTGCCGAAACTGTCGGTTGATGGGGCGGTCTGCGGCTGTTATACTGAACCTGGAGAGGCTTAGCCCCCATAGGGCAGGCCGCAAAGAAACACTCTGAGAGGAGATGTATGATGATGGCAAGGCAACCGCTGGAAGAAAACGGCATCCACCGCGCCAAGCTGTGGGAGATCGGCTGTTACGCCCTCAACAACTCCGCCACCAACGCCTATATGATGATGGTGGCCGCCATGTCCTACTACCTGATCGGCATCATCGGCCTGGGGGCGGTGCTGGCCGGTTCCCTGGTCACCATCATGCGGGTCTGGGACGGGGTGGCCAACCCCTTTGTGGGGATGATTCTGGACAAGACCAACGGGCGGTTTGGCAAGAACCGGCCCTTTATCGTCATTGGCGAGGTCATCCTCTTCACGGCCTCCTTTATTATGTTCCGGGTGGTGCCCCTGACGCCCCCGGCCTTCCGGCTGCCGGTGTGGATTTTCATCTACATGATTTACGTTGTCGGCTACACCTGCCAGTGCATCGTCACGAAATCCGCCCAAAGCTGCCTGACCAACGACCCGAAGCAGCGCCCCGTCTTTTCCATGTTCGACGCGGTCTATAACATCTTCCTGATGAGCCTGTGGTATCCGATTTTCCAGACCAACACGCTGGTGCCCCGGTTCACCTTGACCAGCGACACCGCCGGGGACAAAATCGCCCAGCTGGTGGCCCAGACCCCCAACCTGGCCAACGTCATCACCACTGATGCGGAGACCGGCGTGCAGACCCTCAGCGCCTTCTACAACCCGGAGATGTGGCAGTATTTCCAGCTGGTGGTGGGGGGCATAGCCGCAGTGCTGTCCCTCCTGGCGGTCATCGGCCTGTGGCGGAAGGATCGCCCCCAGTATTTCGGTCTGGGCCAGGCGAGCAGCGCCAAGGTGGGGATGCGGGACTATCTGGATGTGCTGACCCACAACCGGCCCATTCAGATGCTGGCGGTCTCCACCGCCGCCGACAAGCTGACCCTCAGCATGATGAGTAACACCACGGTGTACATCTGCCTGTTCGGCGTCATCTTCGGCAACTACGCCCTGTACTCCTCCAACTCCGCCATCACCGCCATCCCGGTGGCCATATTGTCCATCCTGGGCATCAACTTCATCGCCCGTTCCCTGGGGCAGAAGCGGGCGCTGGTGGTGGGCACCTGCGGCTCCATCGCCTGCGGTGTGATTCTGGCCGCGATGATTCTGGCGGGGGTGCGCTCCGGCTGGCGCTTCCTGCTGCCTTCCTTCAGCCTGACCAGCATCAGCACCTGGGCCGGGCTGTTCCGTCCGGCCAACTGGAGCCTCTTTGGGCTGATGTTCGTGCTGGTCTATACCGCCATGCGGGGCTTTACCAGCATCGCCAGCGCCATCACCACCCCCATGACGGCGGACTGCGCCGACTATGAGGTGTACCGCTCCGGCAAGTACCTGCCCGGCGTTATCGGCACCGTGCTCAGCTTTGTGGACAAGCTGATCTCCTCCCTGGCCTCCACCGTGGTGGCCGCCGTCTATGCGGCGGTGGGCTTCGGCGCGGCGCTGCCCACCGTGGAGACCCCCTACAGCGCCAGCCTGATGTGGGCCACCCTGATTTGTTTCCTGGGCGCACCCATGCTGGGGTGGATCACCAGCCTGATCGTCATGCGGTTCTATCCCCTGACCAAGGAGCGGATGGAGGAAATTCAGGAGGAAATCGCCCGCATCAAAGCGGAAGCGCCAGCGTCAAAGTAAGCCCTTCGCCCGCAGGCAAAACAGCCCCCTTGCGCTGCTGCCCACAATCTGGTAAAATAACAGAAATGTGTCAGCAGCGCAGCGCCGCCCGGCCTGCGCCGCGAAAGGGGAAGTGTATCACCCATGAACGAACTGGAATCCTTGCAGCAGGCGGAGCGGGGCCCGGACGGGAACCTGTTCCTGATCGGCTTTATGGGGGCAGGCAAAAGCACCGTGGCCCAGGCCCTCAGCGCCCTGTACGGCATGGAAGTTGTGGAAATGGACGAAGCAATCGAGCGCCAGGCCGGGATGCCCATTTCCGACATCTTCGCCACCCTGGGGGAGGAGGCTTTCCGGCAGATGGAGACCCGGCTCCTCACCACACTGGAGCCGGGGCAGCGCTGCGTCGTCTCCTGCGGCGGCGGTGTCGCCATGCGGGAGGTCAACGTGCAGGCCATGCGCCGAAGCGGCTCCATCGTCTGGCTGACGGCGACGCCGGAGACCATTCTGGCCCGGGTGGCCGGCTCTGACAGCCGCCCCCTGCTGGAGGGCCACAAGGACATTGGCTATATCCAATCCATGATGGCCCAGCGGCAACTCAAATATGAGGCGGCGGCGGATGTGGCCGTCGCTACGGATGGGAAGGACGCTGCGCAGATTTGCAGCGACATTCTGGCGGCGTTACAGGCCCGTCGGCAGGAGGGATGAGGATGCAGACCGTAACCGTGCGCGGCGTGACGCTGGGGGCCGGACGGCCCAAAATCATCGTTCCCATTGTGGAGCGGACGGAGGAGGCCGTCCTGGCCGAGGCCCGCTCCTTTGCCGACCTGCCGCTGGATATGGTGGAGTGGCGGGTGGACTGGTTTGACGGGGCCGACGCCCCGGATAGGGTGGCGCATTGCCTCCGCGCCCTCCGGGCCGCCCTGGGGGAGACGCCCCTCCTGGCCACCTTCCGCACCGCCCGGGAAGGCGGCCAGCGGGCCATCGCCCCGGAGGACTACGCCGCCCTCTGCAAGGGCATCGCCGCCACCGGCTATGCCGACCTGCTTGATGTGGAGGCATTCACCGGGGATGCCGTGGTGGAGGACATTCTCCGCTACGCCCACCAGTGCGGTGTAAGAGTGATCGGCTCCAGCCACAACTTCCAGGCCACCCCGCCCCAGGAGGAGCTGGTAGCCCGGCTGCGCCGCATTCAGGCGCTGGGGGCGGACATCCCCAAGCTGGCCGTCATGCCCCGGAGCCGACAGGACGTGCTGGCGCTGCTGGCCGCCACGGAGGAGATGGTGCGCTGCTACGCTGACCGGCCCATCATCACCATGAGCATGGGCGGGGACGGCGTGATTTCCCGGCTGTGCGGCCAGGTGTTCGGCTCCGCTGCCACCTTCGGCTGCGCTGCCCGCAGCTCCGCCCCCGGACAGATGGAGGTGCGGCAGCTGGATACCGTTCTGCGGCTGCTGGAGCAGGCGCTGTAACGCCTGCGTATGACAACAGAAAACGCGAGGTTGGAGGCCCATACCGGGCATTCCAGCCTCGCGCTTTTTGTGCGGTTCAGTCTGATACGCTCACCTGCTCCGCCATCAGCCGCAGCGCTTCGTGGGTTCGCGCCAGGAACTCGCCGTTGGTGGGCTTCTTCCCGTGGGCGCAGGAGGGGAAGTAGGAGGCCCAAACCGCCTGGTCGCCCAGGTGGAAGGAGGTGCTGATGGTGTGCCGCATGGCCCGCTCCGCCGCGGCGTCCTTCGTTCTGAAATGGCGGGCCACCATGGGGTACAGCGCCTTGGTCAGCAGGTTCAGCAGCTCCGGGTCCTGCCGGATTTGCTCCAGCGACCACATCAGATAGCGGTACCCTTTCACGTTGGCCGGGATGCCCAGGGCGAACAGGAAGTCGGCAATCAGACGCCGATACGGCACCGGCCCCTTCCAGTCCGGCTGGCACAGGGTCAGTTCCGGCGCGGGAATGTGCGCCTCCTCATCCCGATACGCCATGGCGTTCAGGAGGATTTGAAAGCCGTCCGTCCCGCCGCTGGAAAGGGCAAAGACCGCGTCCGGCTGGAGAAAGTCCGTCCCCCGCAGCCGGGCAATCATCTGCACGCCGGAGCAGTCCGCCAGCGCCTGCCCCACCAGCAGAACGTCCGGCGTCTGGCTGCTCAGCAGCGTCAGCAGCTCGCTGCCGCTGTCGGTCACTCCGGAAAGGGTCACTGAGTCATTCCGCAGCAGCGCCTCCTTCAGCGCTGTGCGTTGGGCGCTGTCTGCGGCGGCAATCACTACCTTTATCATAGGTTACGGCTCCTTTTGTTATTCTTACCGTAATAATACCATACAAAAGGAACGGATTCAACATTTTTTTACGAAGGATGCACTTTTTCGCTCGACACAGTTCGATACCCGGTGGGGGCAGGTCAGCCTGCCCCCACGTTGCTGACCCCCAGCACCACGCTGTCAATGCCCAGCAAAATCAGGTAAATGCCGATGATAAGGCCCAGGGAGAAGTAGCTGAACACCGGCTGGAACAGCATCAGCACCGCCAGCGCCATCCCGATGATGTTGGCTATCAGGATGAAGTGGTAATAGCCGTTCCCGGCCTCCTGCCGGATAAAGGGCAGGTGGGCCAGGCGGGAAATGCAGTGGGCCATGAACCACAGGGGGAACAGGATGGACAGCGCCCGGGCGCCTACGTCCGGGTACACCAGCAGCATGAAGCCCACCATGACGCTGAGCACGCCGGAAATCAGGGAGACGATGGGGCCGAAGCCGGTGAACCGGTCAAACCGGACGTAGAACACGATGTCCACAATGCCGGTCAGCACGGCGATGACGCCGTAGAGCATCACAATGCCCTTCAGCGTGTCCTGGGGCCAGCAGATGGCCACAATGCCCAGGATGATGAGCAGGATGCCGATGGCCAATTCCATCCAACCAAAACTGGAGCGTCTTCTCATGTTGTGATACCTCCCTTACGCTTCCCGGTTCAGAAGTTCCATGAACTCTTCCCCTGTGATGGTTTCCTTTTCATACAGGTACAGGGCCAGCTCATCCAGCTTCTCCCGATGCTCTGACAGGATGTTGAGCGCCCGCTCGTGCTGCGTCCGCACGAGGTCGATCACCTTGTGGTCGATTTCCTTCTGGGTGTCCGCAGAGCAGGCCAGGGAGGTGTCGCCGCCCAGATACTGGTTGTTGACCGTCTCCAGGGCTACCATGTCAAAGTCCTCGCTCATGCCGTAGCGGGCAATCATGGCCCGGGCCAGCTTGGTGGCCTGCTCAATGTCGTTGGAAGCACCGGTGGTGATTTCACCGAACACCAGCTCCTCCGCCGCCCGGCCGCCGGTGTAGGTGGCGATTTTGTTCTCCAGCTCCTGCTTGGTCAGGAGGTGCTTGTCCCCCTGCTCCACCTGCATGGTGTAGCCCAGTGCGCCGGAGGTCCTGGGGATGATGGTGATTTTCTGCACCGGAGCGGAGTGGGTTTGCAGCGCCGCCACCAGGGCGTGGCCGATTTCGTGATAGGCCACCACCTTCTTCTCCTGGTCGGAGAGGACGGCGTTCTTCTTCTGGTATCCCGCGATGACCACCTCGATGCTCTCCTCCAGGTCGGCCTGGGTGACAACGGTGCGGTTATTCCGGACGGCCCGGAGGGCCGCCTCGTTCACGATGTTGGCAAGCTCCGCGCCGGAGGCTCCGGAGGCCATCCGGGCGATGGTGTGGTAGTCCACATCCTCGGCGGCCTTGATTTTCTTGGCGTGTACCTTCAAGATGGCCTCGCGGCCCTGCAAATCGGGCAGTTCCACCGGCACCCGGCGGTCAAACCGGCCGGGGCGGGTCAGCGCTGGGTCCAGGGACTCCGGCCGGTTGGTGGCGGCCAGGATGATAACGCCGTTGTTGCCCTCGAAGCCGTCCATCTCCGTCAGCAGCTGGTTCAGGGTCTGCTCCCGCTCGTCGTTGCCCCCCAGCTGGCCGTCCCGCTTCTTGCCGATGGCGTCGATTTCGTCGATAAAGACGATGCAGGGGGCCTTCTCCTTGGCCTGTTTGAACAGGTCCCGCACCTTGGAGGCGCCCATGCCCACGAACATCTCCACGAACTCCGAACCGGAGATGGAGAAGAAGGGCACGTCGGCCTCCCCGGCCACCGCCTTGGCCAGCATGGTTTTGCCGGTGCCCGGAGGGCCCACCAGCAGCAGACCCTTGGGCATGGAAGCACCCACCTGGGTGTATTTGTCCGGGTTGTGCAGATAGTCCACGATTTCGGCCAGGCTCTCCTTGGCTTCCTCCTCCCCGGCCACATCGTCAAAGCGGATGCCCGCTGTGGACTCCACATAGACCTTGGCGTTGCTCTTGCCCATACCGAAGGACATGGAGTTCTTCCCCATCTGCTCGGTCAGCTTCTTGCTCATGTACTGCCCCAGGGCCACGAAGATGACCAGCGGCAGCACCACGGAGAAGAGGATGGTGAGGATGGGTGACGTGGTCTCCTCGATTTCCGAGGTGAAGGTGGCCCCAGCCTCGTACAGCCGCTCGGTCTGGGTGGCGTCCTGCATCAGGCCGGTGGTGTAGACGACGGTGTCATCCGTATCGGTGAAGTAGATTTGGGTGTCCGTGATTTCTACGGAGCCGATTTCCTGATTTTCAATCATGCTCATAAAGGTGCCGTAGTCCACCTCCACGATTTGGGAGGAGGAGAGCAGGGGCGCGACGATCAGGTTGAAAATCAACAGGATCAGCAGCACGATGCCGTAGTAGTAGATCAATGGCCGTTTGGGTGATTTGACTTCTTTCATTGGGGTTCCTCCCGTTCTGATGGTTCCGGCTGCCGGTTCATGGCCTCCAGGGCCAGGGCCAGCGCACGGTTGGCGGTCTGCATGGCAAAGTCCAATGCGTACTCCGCCAGCACGATGCTCTCCTCCGGGGAGGGGCAGCCTTCCGCGCCCTGGGGCTGGAGGGCGTGGAGTTGTCCGCAGACGCCTTGCGCCGCCGCCTCCAGCTCGTCATAGGCTTCCGTCAGCTCCCGGACAAATCCGGAGCGGCTGAACTGCATCTGGCTGTGAAGCGCCGCTTCCCGCTCCGCATAGTCCCGCTGCACGGCCTCCAACTCGGCCTGGCGCTGGCTGGGGCTGGCCGTCTGGCTCAGCCGGATGCGGCTGCACAGCTGGTTCATCGCGTCCTCCAGCTCCCGCAGCTTGACGGAAAGTATCTCGTTTGCCATAGCGTCACCCCCATGCGGAAGCTTGCGGCAGGAAAGCAGGCGCTTTTCTTACTGCTTGACCCTATCTTACCGTTTTTGGGCGGGGACGGCAACTGGCAGAATGTGCCATGTGTCCAAACAGAAACGCCGGAGTGTCAAATTTTTTGACACTCCGGCGAGTTTGCCCATCATAAGTTCTGTTCAGTCCAGCGCGGACGCTTCCCCGGTCAGGATGAGGTACACCTGATAGACGATGTGCTCCAAATCCTCCGTATCGGCTGCTGTCCAGTCCTGCAAAAGCCCCATCATGGCTGCGCTGTGATAGCGGATGATGAGGGCCAGGTCGGCCCGGCTGTACTGGCGGTACAGCCCCAGCGCGTCCACGATTTGGCCGAAGCAGGCCCGGAACTGCTGCGCCATGATGCGCTCCAGTTCTTCCCCATAATTCGTTTTGAGGCTCTGCTGCACGACGGCTCGCAGGTTGACGGCCACCAGGAAGAGGTACCGCAGGCCGCGCTCCGCGTCCCCCTGGGCGATGCACTCCTCCATGACTTTTTCCGACTCCCGCTCTATAATCCAGCGCAGCAGGTCAGGGATGTCCTCAAAGTGATAGTAGAAGGTCTGGCGGGTGATGCTGCACTCATCCACGATGTCCTTTACCGTCAGCCGCTTGACGTGCTTTTCCACCAGCAGCGTCCGCACCGCGTTGGCGATTTGTTCCCTGGTATCAATCGGCATAGCTGCCCCGCCTCCCCCGGCTTTGTACTGTGATAAGACGATTATACCGTAGCTTTGGCAAAAAATCCACCTGTTTTCCGCGTTTCCCCGGAAATTCTTCCTTCTGCGCCTGCTGGGACGGGAAAAGGGGCCGCGCTTCTGCGCGGCCCCTTGGCTTATTCAGGATGGTTACAGGCAGGTGTACCCCATCAGGAACTCATCCACCTCCCGGGCGCAGGCTCTGCCCTCGGCGATGCCCCACACCACCAGGGACTGGCCCCGGTGCATATCTCCGGCGGTGAACACCTTGGGGACGTTGGTGCTGTACTTCCCCGCCGCCGTTTTCACGTTGGTGCGCTGGTTCAGCTCCACCCCGAAGGCCTCGGAGACATAGGGCTGGGAGCCCAGGAAGCCCGCCGCAATCAGCAGCAGCTCGCATGGCAGCGTCTCCTCGCTGCCCTCCACCGGTACCATCATTCTCCGGCCGGTGGCCTCGTCCCGCTTGCTCTCCAGATGGACGATGGTGACGGCGGAGAGCTGGCCGTTCTCGTCCTTGTGGAACTCCTTCACCGTGGTCTGGTACAGCCGGGGGTCGTGGCCAAAGACGGCGATGGC
>JAJQFX010000022.1 GCA_021200895.1 Clostridiales bacterium
TGACGCAAATTTCCTCGCAATCCGCTCTCGTCCATTTATTCAGAGGTTCCCTAAGACAGTATACGTCCCCAGGACTTTGTATAGTCCTGGGGACGCACTCTTTTTAGAAGTTCCTCAAATCCTGGACAGGGCGGCTTCGTCCGCTACCAGGATGAAGTCCTTGTGAAGCTGGAGGATAGAGGCCGGCACCTGGGGGGGGTAATGGGGCCGAAGAAGGCCCGTTTCGCGATGTCCGCCTTCCCTGCGCCGGAGACCACCATCACCACCCGCTGGGCCTGCATAATGTCGCTGACGCCCATGGTGTAGGCAAACCTGGGCACATCCTCCTCCCTCTCGAAGAAGCGCTTGTTGGCCTGGATGGTGGCGTCGGTCAGGGCTACCTTGTGAGTGCTTTTGGGGAAATAATCGTCCGGCTCATTGAAGCCGATGTGGCCGTTGGGGCCGAGGCCCAGCAGCTGGAGGTCGATGCCCCCCATCCCCTGAATGATGGCATCATAGCGGGCGCACTCCTCCTCTGCATTGAGGTTCGTGCCGCAGGGGACGTTGGTGTTGGCCAGGTCGATGTTGACCTGGTCAAAGAGGTGGTGGCGCATGAAGTAGCTGTAACTCTGGTCGTTGGCGGCGTCCAGCCCCACATACTCGTCCAGGTTCACCGTGCGCACCTGGCTGAAGTCAATGTCCCCCTTCCGGTACCAATCGACAAGCTGCCTGTAGGTGCCGATGGGGCTGGAGCCGGTGGCCAGGCCCAGCACGCAGTCGGGCTTTAAAATGACTTGGGCGGAGAGGATGTTGGCCGCCTGGCGGCTCATGTGGTCATAATCTCTGGCGGAAAGGATTTTCATAGCAGATTCCTCATTTCTTTAGCGGATACGGTTGCCGTCGATGTAAACGGCCTTCACGTTCAGTTGGCTGTCCAGCACCACCAGGTCGGCCCGCTTCCCCGGCGCGATGGAGCCTATCTCACCGTCCCGGCCAATCACCCTCGCCGGGGCCAGGGTGGCGGCGGCGACGGCGGCCTCCAGGGGTACCCCGAAGGAGACAGCCCGGCGCAGCCCGTCCATCAGGTGAATGGAGGATCCTGCCAAGGTGTCAGTGCCGGAGAGAGTGGCCTTGCCGCCCTTCATGGTGATGGGCTGGCCGCCCAGCACATAGTCCCCGTCCGGCATACCGGCGCAGCAGAGGGAGTCGGAAATCAGCACCAGCTTCTCCCCAAACAGGCGATGGGTCAGCCGCACCATGGCCGGATGGACGTGGAGGCCGTCAGTAATCAGCTCCACCGTGGCCCCGGCGTCGCTGGCGGCGGCGATGACTCCCGGCTCCCGGTGGTGCAGGGATGGCATGGCGTTGAACAGGTGGGTGGCGTGGCTGGCTCCGGCGTCATAGGCGGCCATGGCGGTATCATAGTCTGCCGTGGTGTGGCCCAGGGACACCGTGGCGACTTTTGACGCCTCCCGGATGAAGGAGATGGCCCCCGGCTCCTCCGGGGCGACGGTCACCAGCCGGACGAGGCCGCCGCTGGCATCGTTGAGCCGCCGGAACAGGCCAATATCCGGGGCGCGGAGGTTGTCCGGGTTCTGGGCCCCCCGCTTGGCGTAGCTCAGGAAGGGCCCCTCCAGGTTGACCCCGGCCACCTTGGCTCCGTCGGCGGGGCGGGTAAAGTCCCGAATGGTGTGCATGGCCCGGGTCAGCTCCGGCTCTTTGAGTGTCATGGTGGTGGGGCACCAGGCGGTGACGCCCCCCGCCGCGTAGTACCGGGACAGGGCGCGCATCCCCTCCGGGTCGCCGTCACTGGCATCCGCCCCCACGGCGGCGTGGGTGTGGAGGTCGATGAGGCCGGGGATGACATAGCCGCCTCCGGCGTCCAACTCCCCCGCCCCCGCCACGGCGGGGCCTGCGGCGGTGATAGTTTCAGAGAACGCAACGCCGCCCTCCACAAAGCCGCCACCCAGGAACACCCTGGCATTGATGATACGCATGGCAACCACTCCTTCCGGTTCCTCTCTGTGGGGCGCGGGAAAGCCCCCGCGCCGTCCGTACCTATATCATACGCAAAAATGAGCCAAGATGCAAGAGGGAAATAAAAATAATTTTCAGCGGTGGAGAAAATTTTCAAGAAAAGGTGAAATCTTTCCTGCACTATGATTGAAAAAATTTTTCACCGATGGTATAATGAAGAAAATGGCTGGATTGTCCGCGTGCGGCTCGGCATCCGGCGGCAGGCTCCGGCCATCTGCGTTACGTTTAGAAAGGATGAGGCTACTATGGACAAGAAAGCATTTCAGGCCCGCCACCAGTGGGTCAGGGACGAGTTAAAGCGCTGCGTGGACTTCTGGCTCCGGTACGGCATGGACAAGGAGCATGGCGGCGTGTACACCTGCCTGGATCGGACGGGAAAGATTTATTCCACCGACAAGAGCGTCTGGATGCAGGGCCGGTGCGGCTGGATCTTCGCCTACCTGTGTACCCAGTACGGCCAGCGCCCCGAATGGCTGGAGGCGTCCCGCTCCTGCCTGGACTTCCTGGAGGAGCATTGCGTCAACCATGACGCCGGAGGGCGGCTCTACTTCACCGTCACCGGCGACGGCAGGCCCCTGCGCCAGCGCCGGTACTGCCACTCCGAGAACTTCTACACCATCGCCAACGCGGAGTACTATGCCAACACCGGCGACACCGTCCGCATTCAGCAGGCCCGCCGGGCCTATGACATGGTCTACAAGCTGAATAACGGCCTGATTCAGGACCCCACCGGTCTGGGTCCCAAGACCATCCCGGAGACCCGCTCCAGCCGCGCCTTCGGCGACCCGATGATTTATCTGAACGTTACCGCCGTCATGCGCCGCTGCGACCCGGAGAACAAGGCCCTCTACGACCAGCGGGCCCAGGAGTGCGTGGACGCGATTCTGAATTACCACTACAAGCCGGAGTTAAAGTGCGTGCTGGAGACGGTGGGGATGCACGGGGAATTGCAGACCGACACCACCGCCGGGCGCGTGGTGAATCCCGGCCACGACATCGAGGGCAGCTGGTTCCTGGAGGAGCAGGCCAACTACACCGATGACGACTCCCTCCGCCAGGTGGCCCGCAACATCTTCCACAACGCCATCAACGCCGGCTGGGATGAGGAATACGGCGGACTGCTGTACTTCATCGACTGCACGGGCTGCCCGCCGGAGGCCTACGAGCATGACATGAAGCTGTGGTGGCTCCACAACGAGATTCTGATTGCCTCCATGATGTTCTACCGGGACACCGGGGACGAGCAGTATCTGGACTGGTTCAACAAGACCGCCGACTATGTGGAGCAGCACTTTGCCGACCCGGAGTACGGCGAGTGGTACGGCTACCTCCGCCGGGACGGCCTTCCCACCATGCCCGCCTGTAAGGGCAGCACCTTCAAGGGCCCCTTCCATGTGCCCCGCTGCCTAATCACCCTGGACAAGCTCATGGACGAAATCGAGGCCAGACCGTAACGCTCCCGCTGGAACGGCGCGGCCAACCCATACCCTATCACGGAGGAGGAGCAGAATGACACCCCAGCAGCAGCAGCAATCACAGCAGCCGGCAGAGGGCAACATCTTCGCCTATATCGGCAACGGCTATTACCACTTTACTGCCGCAGAGCGAAAGGTAGCCGACTATGTGCTCAACCACAGCACCGAGGTGCAGTATATGTCCATTTCCGACCTGGCGGAGGAGTGCGGCGTGGCGGAGGCCACCGTCTCCCGGTTCTGCCGCCAGCTAAAGCTGAAGGGCTACAACGCCTTCAAGCTGGCCCTAGCCAAGGCTACCGTGGCCGAGCAGGGCAGCGTCGCCCCTGTGCTGGAGGGGCAGGAGGGGAACATTGGCCCGGAGGACAGCCTTTCCGACCTGTGCCGCAAGCTCTATGCGGCGCAGACCGCCGCCATCGGGCAGAGTATGTCGCTGATTCGGCCGGAGGCCATCAACCGGGCGGTGGACCTGCTTTGTCAGGCGGAGCGGGTCTACTGCATGGGCCAGGGCGGCTCGCTGATTTTGTCCTGGCAGGCAGCCCACCTGTTTTCCACCGTCTCCCCCAAGTTCCACTTCTCCCAGGATTCACACCTCCAGGCCACCACCGCCGCCCTGCTGACGGAGCGGGATGCCATCCTGTTTTTCTCTTACTCCGGCTCCACGAAGGATATTACGGAGCTGATGGGGCTGGCTAAGAAGCGGGGAGCCAGCATCATCCTGATCACCCGGTTCTCCAAGTCGCCGGGGGCTGCCCGGGCCGACGTGGTGCTCCAGTGCGGCTCCTTTGAAAGCCCTCTCCAGCTCAGCAGCATTCCCGCCGAGATGGCCCAGCTGTATGTGGTGGACGTGCTTTACAACGAGTTCGTCCGCCGGGACCCGGAGACCGCCCGCAAAAACCAGGAACGCATCGCCGAGGCGCTGGCAGAGAAGCACATTTGATACCCGAACCGGCCGCATTCCAACGCTACAGTGAGGCAGACTGTCATGTTTCGACAAGTGTTTAACCCGGACAACCTATTCTGGCGGTTTATCAGCAAATGCGTGGACTTTGTGGGGCTGAGCCTGTTCTGGGCGGCGCTGAGCCTGCCCGTCATCACCGCAGGCCCCGCCACCGCCGCCCTGTATTACACAGTCGTCAAAACCTTCCGCCACGGGGAGGACGGGGCCTTCGGGATGTACTGGAAGTCCTTCGTCCAAAACCTGCGCCGGGGCATTCCGGCCACCCTGATTTTCCTGCCGGTGATGGTGCTTATCTTCTATGGCTACGCGGTCATGCACGCCAACGCCACCTCCGACCTGGGCGTGGTCATGTTCGTGGCCTACTATGTGGCCCTGGTCATTCCGGTGGGGCTGTTCTGCTACCTGTTCCCCGTCATGGGCCGGTTCGACCTGGGGCTGAAAGAGCTGTTCCAGACCTCCTTCGCCCTGTGCATCCGCCATCTGCCCACCACGGTCATCCTGGTGCTGCTGGTGGTGGAACTGGTGATTTTCGTGCTGGAGCGGTGGTGGCCCATCTTCTTCGTGCCGGTGCTGACCGTGCTGCTGGTCTCCCTGTTCCTGGAGCGCATCTTCCCCAAATATCTCAATGAGGAGGAGCGCGCCGTTCTGGAGGACCGATACCCGGAGGATGAGGACGAGGAATAAGCGCCCGAACGCAATCCAAACGCAAAGGGAACCTCTGACAGATATGTCAGAGGTTCCCTTTTTTGTTTTGATTCCCCTGGCGGGGAGGTGCTTCTTATTCCTTCCACAAATAGTGCATGAAAAGCGGAATCTGCTTCGTCCAGCTCTCGCTGGAATAAGTCCCACCTCTCTGCTGGTAGGGATAGGTGCTGCACTCCTGCATCACGAACAGCCGGTTCAGTTGGAGGGAGCAGCCAACCTGTTTGGACAGATTCGCCCGGGTTTCCCCTTCGTCGCTGCCCCAACTCAGGAACAGGCGGGTATTAGAATCCACATAGCTGTTTGCGATCATGCAGCTCAGTTCATCATACCCTACAGAGAAGTCACAGGACAGGCAGGCCGCCTTGGAGAACCAGCGGTTATACTTCGCCAGGGCGTACAGCGCCAGGGTGCCGCCCATTCCGCAGCCGCCGATGGCGGTGCAGAGACGGAAGGGGTTGGTGCGGTACCGCTCGTCAATGACCGGCTTCAGCTTGTACAGAATCCACTGAATGACCTCGTCCCCTTTGCCGCTAAACTCCGCCCCATCCTGCTGCAAGTGGGAAAAGGGGCAGTAATCCTGACTGGCCTCCCCCGCATCCTGGGGGCCGCCGATGGAGACGACAATCATTTCCTTATCCCAGCTATCCATAAAGGTCGCCATGCTGGACGCTACGCCGCCCGCCTCATCCTGGCAGGTAAAGGCGCTGGCGCCATCCAGTAAGTACATCACGGGGTACAGTTCATCCCCCTCATGATAGCCGCTGGGCAGCCAAACCTGTATCTCACATTCCCGATCCTGGAGGCTGCCCGGAATCGTAAAGGTCTCAATCATGCAAATGTTCCTCCAAACTCGTCCGGTGCATCCATGCGCACCGAATCTGCTGCGCACGGCAGCCTGCCGTGCAGATTTCATCCCATTCCCTTGTTGCGTCTATTTTATCACAGCTTGCCAGCTCTGTAAAGGTCATTTCATAAGTTTGGAACTTTTTCTCATTCCAGCGTCATTTTGTCCAAATTTTTGTTTATTTTTTCGCTGCTTCTTCCAATTTTTCGCTTGTTTTTTCGTAGCGTGCGTGCGGGCTGGCGCTCCGAGGCCGCAAAAAGGACCCGCCCGGCGTCGCTGCCATAGCGGGTCCTTGCTCAGGTTATTGAATCGTGTAGGTCAGGGTACTGACGCCTGCCACCTCGTCCAAGTCGTTGGTAAAGGCGTTGACGGAGCAGAAGCAGTACACCCAGTTGCCGCTGGTGATTTCCAGGCTGCCCTCGCCGGTCAGGCTGGGTTCCTGGGCCTGGGGAATGTACCGGAGTCCGTCGTCAAAGGCCTCGTCCAGGACGTAAATCTCCCAGGTGACCTCCTCGCTGCCCTCTGCGTTCTGAATGGTAAAACTGTATGTGCCGGACTCCGTTGCCTCAAAGGCATAGCAGGTGTCAAATGCGTCCTCAGAGGTGATGGCGACCCCCCTCCGGGGCGGTGTCAGTGGAATCATTCAGGCCCTCGCTGACGGCGCCGGAGGGCACCTCCTCCAACGTCTGAAACACCAGCATCTGGCTGCTGCCCTCGTCCAGCGGGTCGCCGGTAAAGGCGTTGACGGAGCAGATACAATAAACCTGGCTGTCCGCCGTCAAGGTCAGCGTCCCGCTCTCGGTCAGGCAGGGGGCATAGGACTGGGGAATATAGCGCGTCGCGTCCTCAAAGGGCTCCTCCAGCACATAGACCTCCCAGGTGACCTCCGCGCCGTCCGCGTTGGACACCTCAAAGGTATAGCTGCCGTCCTCCGGCACGGAGAAGGTGTAGGCGGCATCATAGGCATCTACGCTGTCAATGGTCAGCCACGGCTCGGCTTCCGCCTCTGGCGTTGGCTTCGCCTCCGACGCTGACGTATCCTCGGCCTCCGTCTCCGACGCGACCTCTGAACCCTCCCCGGCTTCCGCCTCTGGGGCAGCTGCGCTGGAGGATGAGGCCGAAGCCTCCTCCTCCGCCTGACTTGCCACGGCGGAGGAGACAGCGCCATCCAGCGTATCTCCGTCGTCTGCGATTCGGCCGCAACCGACTAGGAGGGCGGCTATCAACGCCACCGCTAAGAGGAAAGAAACTTGCTTCTTCATACTGGCTCCTCCTGTTCTTGTTTCTTGACCTTATCATACTACCGGGCGGCTGATTGTGCAACAACAAACCGGTAACAACTTTAGGGAAACCAAAGCCACAGGTGGAACGGGAAGCGATCACTCGTTCTCCAGCAGCTCAGTGTAGAACTCCGCATAATCTGTGCGGCCCTGCTTCACCGCCTCGATGGCGGCGCGGGGATGCTGGTTCAGCTTGCCTGTCAGCAGGTAGGGGATGTCATAGCCCCAAACCACGCCGGATTCCCGCAGAGGAATGATGTGATTTTGCAAGAAGCGGAACACTGGGTAAACGTTGTACTGGGGATTCTTCAGGAAGCTGAGCAGCAACTCCATGGAGCAGTTGCCGCAGCCCCGGCCCATGCCGTTCATGGTGGCGTCCAGGTAGGAAACGCCGTTGGACAGGGCCTCGATGGTGTTGGCGAAGGCCAGCTGCTGGTTATTGTGGGCGTGGATGCCGATTTGCTTGCCGTACTTTTCGCCCACCTCCAGATACTGCTCTGACAGGCGGCGCACCTGCTCCGGCACCAGGCTGCCGTAGCTGTCCACCAGGTAAATCACATCCACCGGGCTGTTGCCCAGCATCTCCAGCGCCTGGGCCAAATCGGACTCCTTGGCCTTGGAGACGGCCATGATGTTGCAGGAGACCTCATAGCCCTTCTTCTTCGCGTCCTCCACCATGCGGATGGCGGTGGGCATCTGATGGATGTAGGTGGCCACGCGAATCAGGTCAATGACGCTGTCAGAACGGTTCAGAATGTCCGTCTCGTAATCGGTGCGGCCCACGTCGGCCATGACGGCGATTTTCATGTCGGAGTTGTTGTCGCCCACCACGGCGCGGATGTCCTCCTCGTTGCAGAACTTCCACTTGCCGAACTTGTTGACATCGAACAGATCCTTGGACGCCTTATAGCCGAACTCCATATAGTCAACGCCTGCCTTGACATTCGCCCGGTACAGCGCGTTTACAAACTCATCGGTAAACTCAAAATTATTCACCAGACCGCCGTCCCGCAGCGTGGCGTCCACCACACGAATATCGGAACGAACAGTCATCAAATCGCCCTTCTGTGCCATAATCATTCCTCCACATTCTTTGCTTCAAAAAGCCATAAAGCTAGGATACCATATTTCCCCCAAAAGTCAAGGCTTTTCTCATTCTCCCGCGTTTGGGCGGTCTGCGTTGTCAAATGATGTGACCCCCGGCAGGAGGAGCATAAAACCTAAGATA
>JAJQFX010000283.1:0-6386 GCA_021200895.1 Clostridiales bacterium
TCGGCAGCAGGAAGGCCATGGACAGGCCCAGGCCTATCAGGTAGTAGCCGACCAGGTGCAGCAACTCGGATACGGTCTTTTTCACCTGTTTACCGTTGACATAAATCTCCCGCACCAGCAGGTACAGGGCCATCAGGAGGGAGTTGATATAGGTGAAGTAGTATCCCCCCAAAATGCAGAAGAAAATCGCCAGCACAAACACGCCCCACTTGCGGCGGTGAAGCCAGCGCTCCGCCGCCCACAGGATGACGGGCAGCATCAGCAGCATAAAGGTGATGAAGTAGATATGCTTCGCCATCACCTGGAGGCTGAACCCGCTGAACACATAGACCAGCGCGCCGCAGGTCACCGCCAGCGGCTCCCCCTTGCCGATTTCCCGCATCAGCGCGGCGAAGGCCACCCCCGCCAGATAGAGCTGGGCCACGGCGTAGAAGGTGTAGACGAACTCCATCCACGCCTCAGGCAGCAGCAGGGCGATGAGGAACAGCGGGTTGAAGTGCAGCACGGAGAGGGTGTTATAACCATAGCCAATGCTGAAATCCCACTGTGGCAGGGCAAACTGACCGTGCAGCAGATTGGAGAAAAATTCCAGGATATAGTTCCTGGTGTAATACATGATGTTCAGGTAGAGGCTCTCGCCGTCCGGTGTCCACACCACCGTCTGCCCCTGGGAGAACAGCGCCGACAGTGTGCCACTGAGGACGATGAAGAACAGCACCGTATAGGGAACCAGGAAGGCCCGCCAGCTGCTCCGGCGGCGCGGCCCCAGCCGCTCCGGGTAAGCCTTCCACCAGCTGTACCAGTGAAAGATCCCCTTTGCCGCCGTCTCCAGGCTATGCAGGCTCAACATAGGCAGCAGCGCCAGGCAGATGAGCACCGCGTCGATTTTCCCCAGGCGGCCGGATGCCATCAGCACATTCACCACCCGGGTGATGAGGAAGTACGTCACCGGCCGCAGCCAGAAGTACACGCTGAACCACCGCTTGCCGCAGAGGGTCAGCAGGGGCAGCTTCTTCCGGGGCATGACGCTCAGCAGAGCGGCCCCCATCACGGCGATGACGCCGTACCAGGCCAGGCGGAACAGCCCGCCGAAGGTATTCAGCCAGGTGTTGCCCAGGGAGGCGTAGGCGTCGGCGGCGGTCAGGAAGCCCACATTGTTGTACAGAGGCCCAGAGGCCACCAGGCACCCTCCGGCCACGGAGGAAGTACGTCACCGGCCGCAGCCAGAAGTACACGCTGAACCACCGCTTGCCGCAGAGGGTCAGCAGGGGCAGCTTCTTCCGGGGCATGACGCTCAGCAGAGCGGCCCCCATCACGGCGATGACGCCGTACCAGGCCAGGCGGAACAGCCCGCCGAAGGTATTCAGCCAGGTGTTGCCCAGGGAGGCGTAGGCGTCGGCGGCGGTCAGGAAGCCCACATTGTTGTACAGAGGCCCAGAGGCCACCAGGCACCCTCCGGCCACGGCCAGCAGCGCCACCAGGGACAGGACGCGCACCCACACCCGGTTCAGAAACTCTTCCAGCCGTTCAGGCCGCCCCCAGAAGCCCACCAGGAACAGGGGAGCAAAGACGAACAGCTTGTTCAGGCAGAGGTATTCCTCCACCACAGGCAGGTAGCCTGCCACGCACCCCAGCGCCACGCTCACCGCCAGCACCGGGCCATGCTTCCACCCCCGCCGCTCGATTAGGAGGGCCAGGGCCAGCCACGCCGCGCCGCACAGGTAGAGCCAGGCGGTATTGTCATCATTCAGGAAGTTCAGGGAGGCGCTCTTGCCGATGATGATTTTGAGCCAGAAAATCAGCAGCTTCTGCACCACATACAGGCCCAGCAGGCCCCATATCGTTTTGGTCAGGGCATCCTTCGTGCGCTCCACACAGCGCATCTCCCGCCCCAGCAGCCAGGAAATCAGGGGCCACGCCGCCAAATTGACGCAGCCATAGACCATGCCGATGGTGGTCGAGTGGGTGGCGTAGGAGCCAACCGCCCAAATCGTCAGAAGCCCGGCCAGCAAGAGGAAGGCAAGGTTTGCCTCCTGAGAATGTGTTTTCTCTCTCATGCAAAAAACCTCACAGGAAAAAGTGAATAGGGACAGCGCGAGGGCAACGGTAAGGCAAACTGCCCCCAGGTGAAAAATCCCCACAGTTTTGTCTCAGTATAGCACACCCCTATAGAAATTGCAAACGCTTTGCGGGGCGAAAGGGGCGGTTTGCGGAGAATTTTTCCGCAATTCCCCGCCGGTACCCCTTGCCGGAACCGGGCATAGGATGGAAGGGAAAGGGGGCGGTGGAATGGAAGCGTCTGACCGGGCGCAGGCGGAGGCCCAGCGGTTTGCCGAGGTGTGGAAGCGGGTGCTGCCGGAGGGCGGCGGGCCGGTGCTGCCCGCCCTCCAGACTTTACCGGAGGAGGAGCCCAGGCCGGAGCCGGAGGCCGACTTTTTCCGGCGGCAGGTGGCGGGGGAACTGGCCCTGGGCCGGACGGCCCGGCTGTTGGCCCGGCGCACCGGGGCGGCGGAACTGTACGACTGCGCCTCCTGCGCCGCACAGCGGGGGCGGCGGCTGGCGGCGCTGTGCTACCTGGAGGGCGGCGTCTGGCTGCTGGAGGGGGAGGCGGCCTGCCCCGACCGGTCTGCGGCTGGCCGGGAGGGCCTCCGGCAGCTCTACCAGGCGCTGGAGGGCCTGGCCCAGGGCTATCGGACGGAGCAGGAGCGCACCCGGCAGACCGCCCTGGCCACCCTCTGCCTGGAGTGCGGAACGGAGTGCCGCCGCTGGCAGGCGCGGCTGCGGGGGCTGCTGGCCAGTTGGTGCGGCGGTTGACAGGGGTGTGGTTTCATGGTATATTTCATAGAAAAAGAGTAGGAATATCGGGGGGAGTATCCTATGGATGCACTTCATCAGAAGGCGGCGCGGCTCAGGGCCGAGCTGCTGCGCCTGGGCAGCACGGCGGTGGCCTTTTCCGGCGGGGTGGACTCCGCGTATTTGATGTATGCGGCCCATGAGGCGCTGGGAGATGAGGCCATCGCCGTCACTGTCCGCTCCTCCGCCTTCCCCCGGCGGGAGACGGCGGAGGCCGAAGCGTTCTGCGCCCAGGCGGGGATACGGCAGGTGTGGGTAGACCTGGACGTGCTGGAAATACCCGGCTTTGCGGAGAACCCGCCAGACCGCTGCTATCTCTGCAAACGCCAGCTGTTCCGCCGGATTCAGGCGGTGGCGGCGGAGCAGGGCATGGCCTCCGTCTCGGAGGGCTCCAACCTGGACGACGAGGGGGACTACCGCCCCGGTATGCGGGCCATCGCGGAGCTGGGGGTGGCAAGCCCCCTCCGGGCCGCCGGGCTGACCAAGGCGGACATCCGCGCCCTGAGCCGGGAGGCCGGGCTGCCCACCTGGGCCAAGCCCTCCCTGGCCTGCCTGGCCTCCCGCTTCGCCTACGGGGAGACCATCACCCGGGAGGGGCTGGACAGGGTAGACCAAGCGGAGCAGCTACTATCAGAACTGGGCTTCACCCAGGCCAGGGTGCGTGTCCATGGAACCATGGCAAGAATTGAGTTGCTGCCGGAGGAGTTCCCCCGGCTGATGGAGCCGGAGACCCGCACCGGGGTCGTACAGGCCCTCCGGGGGCTGGGCTTCACCTATGTGGCGCTGGACTTACAGGGCTACCGCACCGGCAGCATGAACGAGATATTGTAAGGGGGCAAGCCTGATGGAACAATTTCAGCGGACGGAGCTGCTGTTGGGCAGGGCCGCCATGGAGCGGCTGGCCGGGAGCCGGGTGGCGGTGTTCGGCATCGGCGGCGTGGGCGGCTATGTGGCGGAGGCCCTGGTGCGCAGCGGCGTGGGGTCGCTGGAGCTGGTAGACCCGGACACGGTGGCCCTCAGCAACCTGAACCGGCAAATCATCGCCACCCACGCCACCCTGGGCCGTTACAAGGTGGACGTGATGGCGGAGCGGGCCAAGGACATCAACCCCGCCGTGACCGTCACCACCCGCAAATGCTTCTTCCTGCCGGAGACGGCGGGGGAATTTGACTTCGCCGCCTATGACTATGTAGTGGACGCGGTGGACACCGTAGCCGCCAAACTGGAGTTGGCGGAGCGGTGCCTGGCGGCCCGCACCCCCCTCATCAGCTGCATGGGGACAGGGAACAAGCTGGACCCCGTTCAGCTGCGCATCGCGGACATCTCGAAAACCTCCATGTGCCCCCTGGCCCGGGTCATGCGCTACGAACTGCGGCAGCGGGGCATTAAGCACCTGACGGTACTCTACTCCACGGAGCAGCCCCTTTCCCCGCTGACGGAGCCGGACGAGACACCGGAGCCGGGGCGGCGGGCCATCCCCGGCAGCACCGCCTTCGTCCCGGCGGCGGCGGGGCTGATGATCGGCGGCTATGTGGTGCGGGCGCTGACGGAGGAGGCGCAGCCCGCCACATAAGGGAGCGTTCTCCCTCGCGGTTAATAACTAACGCCGTTCCGGCAGCGCATCCAGCCGCCGTTGACCCCCATTTTGGCCAAAAGAAGCCACTCAGAATTGCGGAAAACTGGAAAGAATATGAATTTTTGTAAATTCTACGAAAACGGTTTCGCAGCAACAAAAATGTGATACAATAACTCCATTTTGTCCCCCCCCGGAACGAGGCGGCGGTGCGCCATATAGCCGCCAGTTCTCTTTTTTTTGCAGTTTTTTAGTGTGCAAAAAAAGAAAAGGCGAAATGTCCTATAAAACCCACGAAATGTGAATTTCGCGGGGGGGTGGATGTGGTATAATAAAGTGATTTCCTCCGATAACAGGCTTCTGTTATCCCCTTCCCACGGCAGAGCCGTGCGCCGTCCGCTTTTGCGGAATATTTTTCCCGCAAGTGCGCGAAAAATGGGGAAAAAGAAGGAAAATCCTACAAATCCCGCGAATCATGTATTTCGCGGGGGAGCAACTATGGTATAATAAAGGTGTTTTTTTGGAGGGGCGGGACGAACATCCGAATGGAAAACAAAGAGACAAAACATAGCATCGCCGCAGCGCTGGCCGTGCTGCTTGTCGGATCGGCAGCGCTGCAAGGGCTTGGATGGGCAGCCGAGGGCATAGAGACCTCCGACCGGCTGGAGACGGTCAACCTGAGCCAGACCACTGTGGAGGGCTATGAGGACTATATCGAGGAATATGACGCCTCCGCCCCGGAGGACGACCCCCTTTACGTCCGCATGATGGATAACGGCGTGCTGGAGGAAGCCAGCGCGGACGTGGACGCTGTGGCGGCAAGTCTGGACGCGACCCTCGACACGCTGACCACCGTCAGCCCCTATACCGGCAAGACCTACACCCACGAGAGCCGCTTTTCGGACAGCGTGGTGCTGCTGGGCATCGATGTGTCCCACTGGCAGACGGAAATCGACTGGGAGGCTGTCGCCGCTGACGGAGTGACCTTCGCCTTCATCCGCTGCGGTTATACCGGCACCACGAACCCCTTCCGTATGGTGGAGGATACTTATTTTCAGGAGAACATCCAGGGCGCGTATGACGCCGGTATCGCCGTGGGTATCTACTACTTCTCCCAGGCCCTGACGGTGGAGGAGGCGGAGCAGGAGGCGGCGTGGACGCTGTCCCTGCTGGAGCCGTATCAGGATATGATTACCCTGCCGGTGGTCTATGACCTGGAGAAGGTCTCCGGCAGCCGCACCAAGGGCCTCAGCGCCGCCAAGACCACCGCCAACGCCCTGGCCTGGCTGGAAGCGGTGAAGTCCGCAGGCTACACCGCTTATTATTATGGCAGCACCGGCGTGCTGGGCGACCTGTATGACCTGACCCAGCTGACGGAGTACGACTGCTGGGTGGCCCGCTACAACACCGCCACCCGCAGCGATTTGAGTTATGACTTCTGGCAGTACGCCAACGTCGGCTCGGTGGACGGCATCAGCACCGCCGTAGACTGCGACTTCTATTACATGGACGGCATCGGCACCATGGGGGCCGTGACGGTGACGGAGGGCAGCGGCAGCCTGACCCTGAGCTGGCCCGCCGTGGAGGGCGCGACCCATTACCAAATCTACCGCTCCACCGCGTCTGACAGCGGATTTGCCAAGGTGCAGACGGTGCCGGCCAGCCAGCTGTCCTATGCGGACACCGGCCTGGCGGCCGGAACGACCTATTACTATAAGGTGCGGGCCTATAGCAACGCGGGCTATCTCCCCGCCTACAGCGGCTTCTCCCCCTCCGTCAGCGGGACGGTGCCCGGCGGCACAAAGGATTCCACCAGCACGGAGGATTCCAACACTGAGGAGGAGCCCGGCAGCACAGACGATGCTGACAGCGCGGAGGATTCCTCCAACAACCTTTCCACGGAGACCGCCGTCACCACCGCGCCGCTGAGCCTTCGCTCCGGCGCGGGCACCGGCTACAG
>JAJQFX010000283.1:6486-8485 GCA_021200895.1 Clostridiales bacterium
CGCTGAACCTTCGCTCCGGCCCAGGCTCCAGCTACAGTGTCGTCACGGTGCTGCCCAGCGGCGCACAGGTGACGGTGCTGGATAAATCCAACCGCTACTGGTACAAGGTATCCTACACAGACAGCACCGGCGCGACGTGGACAGGCTACGTCGGCGCGTCCTACCTGACCGTCGGCAGCGCTGCCGCTACCAGCACCTCCAATGCGTCGTCTAACGCCACCACAGCCTGCCCCCTGAACCTCCGCTCCGGCCCAGGCTCCAGCTACAGTGTCGTCACGGTGCTGCCCGGCGGCGCACAGGTGACGGTGCTGGATAAGAGCAACAGCAGCTGGTACAAGGTATCCTACACCAACGCCTCCGGTAACACATGGACGGGCTACGTCGGCGCAAGGTATCTGCAATAAACTGACCATCCATCGGCGGCGCGGCCTGCCTGACCACAGGGCAGGCTGCGGACGCCGTGACCTCATCAGAAGGGAGGAAGGGTATGAACAGGATCAAACGGGCAGTCTCTCTGCTGTTGGCGCTGGCGCTGACGGCCTGCTGCACCGGTACGGCCTTCGCCGCCACCCGGACGGAGGACAGCGGCCTGACGGCCACCTATCTGACAGAAGAACTGACAGACGCGCCGGACATTCAGGCCGGTGCGGCGGTGCTGATGGACGTGGCGACGGGCGCCGTGCTGTATGAGAAGAACGCGGACGAGCAGCTTTACCCCGCCAGCATCACCAAAATCATGACCGCGCTGCTTGCGCTGGAGGAGTGTGAACTGGATGACATCGTCACCTTCTCCGACAATGCGGTGTACGGCACAGAGGCGGGCAGCAGCACCGCAGGCATCGCCGCCGGCGCGGAGTTGACTGTGGAGGAGACGCTGTACGCCATGCTGCTGGTGTCCGCCAACGAGGCGGCCACCGCCCTGGCGGAGCACATCTCCGGCAGCACGGAGGAGTTTGCCGCCCTGATGACCCAGCGGGCCGCAGAGCTGGGCTGCACCGGCACCCAGTTCACCAACGCCAACGGCATGCCGGATGAGGAGCATTACACCACCGCCCACGATATGGCGCTGATTCTGGAGGAGGCGCTGCATTACGAGGCGTTCCGCACCATCTCCGGCTCCAAAACCTACACCATCGCAGACCGGGACACCCTTTACAGCGAGATAGAGCTTTGGAACCACTTCAAAATGCTCTACTCCACCCATGAGTATTATTACGAGTACGCGGAGGGCGGCAAGACCGGCTACACCACCGTGGCCAACTCCACCCTGGCCTCCTTTGCGGCCAAGGACGGGGTAGAACTGCTGTGCATCATCCTGAACGATACCGGCAGCGGGAACCACTATAAGGACACGGAGGCCCTGTACGAATGGGGCTTTGAGCAGGTGGCCTATGCCACCCCTCTGGAGGGGTATGACATCACCGCCTCCCTCAGCGAGGCGCAGCTGACCCTCTACGAAACGCTGGGCTGCACCTATGAGGAGGACTATACCCTGCTGGTATCCGCCGGGACGGAGGGGCTGACCGTCTCCTTTGTGGAGGCGGCTGACCAGACGGACGGCACCTTTGGCTATCTGCTGATTCAGGACGGCGACGAGACGGCAGACCGGGTGCCGGTGACCTTTGACACCTCCACCGAAGCCGCCCAGAGCTACCTGTACCCGGAGGCGGAGACAGAGGAGACGGAGTCCGAGGCCGCTCCGGAGGCCCCTGCCGCTCAGAGCGGCGGCGGATGGCGCTACCTCCTGGTGCTGGCGGCGGTGGCCGTGGTGATTTTGGCCCTGGTGCTGCTCCGGCTGCGGGGGGCAGGACGGCGGCGGGGCCGCACCGGCGGTTACCGGGGCAGACGCCGCAGACGGTGAGGCGCTTCGGCGGAAGGCCGCGCCTGCCGGAACGATAAAACGCAAAAACGCACCTGAACCGAGCGGTTCAGGTGCGTTTTGTTTGGAGCTTCTGGTCAGAATCGAACTGACAACCTTCTCATTACGAGTGAGATGCTC
>JAJQFX010000181.1 GCA_021200895.1 Clostridiales bacterium
CTTGCGGACGGCGGACACCACGAAGGTCTGCCGGGGCAGGTCGGCCAAAATCTCGTTCGCCGCCGCCTCGTTGGGCAGCTCCGCCTTCTTTTTGCCCTCCCCGTGGTAGTGGGCGCTGAAGGAGCCCACGTTGGGGGCGATGCGGCTCAGGTTCACGTCCAGCGACCAGGACTCCTGGGGGACGAAGGCGCGGATCTCCCGCTCCCGCTCCACCACGATGCGGGTGGCTACAGACTGCACCCGCCCGGCGCTGAGGCCACGGCGGATCTTCCGCCACAGCAGCGGGGACAGCTGATAGCCCACGATGCGGTCCAAAATCCGGCGGGCCTGCTGGGCGTCCACCAAATCCTGGTCGATGGCTCTGGGGTGGTGGATGGACTCGGTGACTACTTTTTTCGTGATTTCATTAAAGGTGACCCGATAGGTCTGGTCATCCGGGATGTCCAGCAGCGCCTTCAGGTGCCAGGAGATGGCCTCCCCCTCCCGGTCAGGGTCGGTGGCCAGATAGATGGTCTTGCTCTTTTTGGCGGCCTTTTTCAGGCTGTCAATGGCCTCTTCCTTTCCCTTGATGGGGGTATAGACCGGCTCGAAGTCGGCCTCGATGTCCACGCCCAGCTTGCTTTTCGGCAGGTCGCGGATGTGCCCCATAGACGCGATGACCTGGTAGTCCGGGCCGAGGTACTTGCCAATGGTCTTGGCCTTGGCCGGAGACTCCACGATCACCAAATTGGTTTTTGCCATAGTAAACTTCCTCCCAGTATGGAGGCGGGGAACCCTCCCCGCAGAGCGCGATTGTAAATCAGAACGCCACCTGCGCCGCCAGCGAGAAGCGGCTGTCAGGCCCCTCCGTCACCAGCCCCTTGATGCAGAGGATGGTCAGGGCGGAGTTGACCGCCACCACCGGCAGGCCGCAGCCCACCGCCACCTCATCGGCGGTAGCCGGGCCGTCTGCCAGCACAGTGCAGCACTGAAACTCCGTTTCCGAACAGCGGTCACGGAGGGCGTTTACGTCAATATAATCTGAGACGGGCGAACTGTCAACCTTTTTTTGCGCGGTTTTTTCCGGCTGGCTGATTTTTTCGTCCTCCTCCTGGGGGTCGGGCCGGGCCTCCTGGGCCTCTGTCCGCTGCTTCGGCGGCCGGGCGGACAGCTCCTCAGCCTCCCCCGCCATGCGCTGGGCGCGCACCTCCTCCGGCAGCTCCGGCAGACGGCCCACTGCGGCAAAGCGCTGGCGGGCCAGCTCAAAGATGTCCTCCTTATCCAGCAGGACGGAGACGCATCTGGAGCGGAGCAGGTCGTTGGTGCCGGTAGCGGAGGGGACGCCGATATTGGCTGGAGGCGCGAACACCTCCTTGCCCTGCTCCAGCGCCAGATAGGCCACTTGTACCGCGCCGCTGGACATATCCCCCTCCACGCAGATGACGCAGTCCGCCATGCCGGTCAGGATGCGGTTCCGGGCGCGGAACAGCTGCCCGGTAGGCCTGGCGCCCGGCGGCGACTCGCTGAGCAGGAAGCCGTAGGTGGCGATGTCCTCATACAGCCTGCGGCAGGCGTCGGTATTATAATAAGGTACGTCCACGCCGCCTGCCACCACGGCCCCCACCGGCTGCCCGGCCTGCAACGCCCCCAGCAGGGCGTTTTCATCGCAGCCCGTCACCACGCCGGTGACTACCAGCAGGCCGCCCCGGCTCAGGTCGAAGGCAAAGCTGTGGGCCAGCTTCTTCCCGTAAGGGGAGGCGTGCCTGGTGCCGGCCATGGCGACGATGAAGGGGCTGCTCAGGTTCAGCGCCTGCCCCCGGAGGTACAGCACCAGGGGAGGGTCATCAATGTCCCGCAGGGCGGGCGGATAGACGGCGTCCTGGATGGTGACGATTTGGATGCCCTGCTCCTGGCAGTCCGCCAAAATCTCCTCCGCACGGCGCAGGGACTTGTCCTCCAGCGAAGCGACCTGCCAGGTCTGGAGGAAGGGCAGCAGGCGGTAATCGTGCCTGTCCCCATAGTAGGCCCCGGAGGCGGAGCCGAAGTGGGTGTAGACCTGCCAGGCTGTCTGGGAGTCCAGGGTCTGGCTCAGCCAGAGCAGATGCTTGAGGGAATCCATTGCAGTCATGGGCGGGCCTCCTTATTTCATATGATGCGCAGTCAGGCTTTCGGTTGCCCAGGGCCGGGACCCGTAGAATGCCTTACTGCTGTTCCGAAGCGGACAGGGCGGTCAGGGCGGCCACTGCCTCCTCCATGGTGTAGATGTTGTCCTCCACCGGCAGGCCCCTGGCCTTCAGCTTCTGGAACAGGCGGGTCAGCTGGGGGGTGTTCAGCCCCATGGCCCGCAGCTCGTCCCCGTGGGAGAACACCTCCCGGGGGGTGCCGTCAAAGGGCAGCCGCCCGTCGTTCACCACCACCACACGGTCTACCACCTTCGCCACGTCCTCCATGGAGTGGGAGACGATAATAACGGTGGCGTTCTTCGCGTCGTGGTAGTGGCGGATGTTTTTCAGCACCCCGTCCCGGCCCGCCGGGTCCAGCCCCGCCGTGGGCTCGTCCAAAATCAGCACCTTGGGCTCCATGGCAATGACCCCGGCGATGGCCCCCCGGCGCTTCTGCCCGCCGGACAGCTCGAAGGGGCTCTTTTGCAGCAGGTCGTCCCGCAGGCCCACGAAGTAGGCCGCCTCGTGTACCCGGCGGTCGATTTCGTCCTCCTGAAGCTTCATGTTCTTGGGGCCGAAGGCAATGTCCTCATACACCGTGTTCTCAAAGAGCTGATACTCCGGGTACTGGAACACCAGCCCCACCTTGAATCGGGCGGCGTGGGTCTTTTCCTTGCTCTCCCAAATGTCCTCCCCGTCCACCAGCACCTGGCCGGAGGTGGGTTTCAGCAATCCGTTCAAGTGCTGGATGAGGGTGGACTTGCCGGAGCCAGTATGACCGATGATGCCCATATACTCCCCGGGGTAGGCCCGGAAGTCCACGTCAATCAGCGCTTTATGCTCAAAGGGGGTGCCAATGCTGTAGGTGCAGCACAGCTTCCGGGTTTCAATCACTGGTTCCAACTTGTTCGTCCTTTCCCTGGCGCAGCGCCCGCACGATGGCGTCGGCGCACTCGTCCTCGCTGAGGGCGTCCAGCGGCACGTCCATACCCCGCTGTTTCAGCTCGTACAGCAGCCCTACCATGTCCGGCACCGTCAGCCCCAGCCGCCGCATTCCTTCCACGTCCTGGAACACCGTTTTGGGCGGGCCGTCGGCCACGATTTTGCCGTGGTCCATCACCACCAGCCGTTCGGCCTGGGCCGCCTCGTCCATGTGATGGGTGATAAGCACCACGGTGGTACCCTGCTCTCGATTCAGACGCAGGATGGTCTCCATGACCTCCTGGCGGCCGATGGGGTCCAGCATGGCGGTAGGCTCGTCCAGGACAATGCACCTGGGCTGCATGGCGATGACCCCGGCGATAGCCACCCGCTGCTTCTGCCCGCCGGACAGCAGATGGGGGGCGTGCTGGACATAGTTGCTCATGCCCACGATGCGTAGGGCCTCGTCCACCCGCTGGCGGATCTCCTCAGGGGGCACGCCCAGATTCTCCGGGGCGAAGGCCACGTCCTCCTCCACCACGTTGGCGACGATTTGGTTATCCGGGTTCTGGAACACCATGCCCACCGTCCGGCGGACATCCAGCCACCGCTCGTCGTCAGCGGTGTCGATGCCGTCCACATAGACGGTGCCGCCGGTGGGCAGCAGCACGGCGTTCATGTGCTTTGCCAGGGTGGACTTGCCGCTGCCGTTGTGCCCCAGCACCGCCACAAAGCTGCCCTCTTCAATGTCCAGGCTGACGCTGTCCAGCACCTGGGGGGACTTCTGCTCCCCCTCTTCCTGGTAAGCGAAGGACACATTCTGTATCTCAATCATTCTGTTTGCCATGGAAACGCTCCTTGCATCTTACTTCGCCTGCCAGCGCCCGGTGGCCCCGCAGGGCAGCACCAGGCCGGATTCCGTGACGGGGAGGCCCAGCTCCCCCGACTCCGTATGCCCGCCGAACCGTTTGGAGAACACCGTCTCCAGCAGGTAGGTCAGCACCGACGGGGCCAGCCCGGTGGTGTAAGAGTTCACCAGCACGAACAGCGGCTCCTCCGACAGCACCTGGGCGGTCAGCTCCAGGAAGGGGTAGAGGTTCTCCTCCAGCTTCCACACCTCGCCGCCGGTGCCCCGCCCGTAGGAGGGCGGGTCCATGATGATGGCGTCATAGCGGTGGCCCCGGCGGATTTCCCGCTCCACAAACTTGGTGCAGTCATCCACCAGCCAGCGCACCGGGGCGGCCTCCAGGCCGGAGCGTTTGGCGTTCTCCTTGGCCCAGGCCACCATGCCCTTGGCCGCGTCCACATGGCAAACCTTCGCCCCCGCCGCCGCGCAGGCCACGGTGGCCCCGCCGGTGTAGGCGAACAGGTTCAGCACGCTGACCTGCCGCCCCGCCTGGCGGATCTGCCGCTGCGCCCAATCCCAGTTGGCGGCCTGCTCCGGGAAGAGGCCGGTGTGCTTGAAGTTCATGGGGCCGACCTTGAAGGTCAAATCGCCGTAGCGGATCTGCCAGCTGGCGGGCAGACTGCCCTTCTCCCAGTGGCCGCCGCCGGTTTTCGAGCGGAGGTAGTGCCCGTCATTCCGCTTCCAGCCCCGATGAATGCGGGGGGTGTTCCAAATCGCCTGAGGGTCGGGGCGCACCAAAAGCTCGCTGCCCCAGCGCTCCAGCTTCTCGCCGCCGCCGCAGTCAATCAGCTCATAGTCCTTCCACTGGTCTGCAATCCACATAGTCATACTGCTCCATCATCCATGAGATTCAGTTCATTGTAGCATTTTCCCTTTTCTCCGTCAATGATGAGTTAGTGAAAGTTTTGAAAACTCTGTTGCGGCGGCGGGAAATTTCCCGCCGCCGCACATTAGGCATGGAAAAGGCGCTGCGCCCCTCCCGCGGAGAGAAACGCAGCGCTTTGCCTGTGTCCGTCAGCCCTTCACCTTGGCCGCGATTTTCCCGTCCAGCCAGGTGAGGAACACCTCCAGCCCCTCCCCCGTCCGGGAGGACACCCGGAACAGACTGGCCTTGGGGTTGCAGTCCAGCACATCCTGCTCCACCCGCTTGTCGTCAAAGTCGAAGTAGGGGAGCATATCGTACTTGTGCAGCACGATGCCGTCGCAGGTGGAGAACATCAGCGGGTACTTCACCACCTTGTCGTCCCCTTCGGGGATGGACAGCAGCGCCACCCGGAAGTCCTCCCCGATGTCGAACTCCGCCGGGCAGACCAGGTTGCCGATGTTCTCCACAAACAGCACGTCCAGCCCGTCCAGGTCGAACAGAGGCAGCATATGCTGCACCGACATGGCCTCGATATGGCAGGCCCCCTGGGTCTGGAGCTGGACGCAGGGGATGCCCATCCCTTTGATGGTTTCCGCGTCGATTTGACCGGCAATGTCCCCCTCGATGACGCCGATGCGGTACTTGCCCCGCAGGGCTTCGATGATTTTCATGGTCAGGCTGGTCTTGCCCGCGCCGGGGGAGCCCATCACGTTGATGAGGCAAATATTGTGGGAGGACAGCTCTGCGCGCACCTGGGCGCTGACATCCTCGTTCCACTCCATGATTTGTTTGACAACCTTAATCTCCATCGTCTGTCTCTACCTCCATGCTGTCAATGTAAAATTCCCTGCCGGTGAGCAGTTCTACCTCCCGGCTGCCGCAGGCGGGGCACTTCATGCGGAACTTCTCCATCCGCCGCTCCGCCCCGCAGGCGCGGCAGCGGAGGGTGGCCGGGACTGTCTCGATTTCCAGCACGGCTCCCTCCGCCAGCGTTCCCTCGCTGACCACATTAAAATACTCCTGGATGATAACGGGTACATAGTCAGTGTACTCCCCCATCTTGATGCGGATGGCGTACACCTTTGTGGCGCCGACGCGCTCCGCCTCCTGCACCGCCAGGTTGCAAATGGACTGGGTGATGGGCAGTTCGTGCATCTGGCCTCCCCTTCCTCTCTGCGGGGCGGCGAACGCGGTCTGTTCGCCCGTCCCAGATGGGGCTATTGTACCAGATTTTTCGGCGGGAAGCAACCTTTTTCCGCGCTTTCTCAGCAGGTCAGCACCACCCAGGCGTCCGCCAGGGCCGGGTCATTGAACAGCGTCCCCCTGGGCGGGCACAGCGTAAAGGCCAGCAGCAGCGCCACAAACAGGACCGTCAGCCCCACGGCGACGGGTGCCAGCTCCCGGCGGTCCGGCAGCCACTCCGCCAGCAGGAAGGCCGTCACAATGCCCGCCGCGTAAATCAGCACATCCATCACCGGCAGGCTGCCCCCCAGGGCGACGTGCCAGACCCAGCCCAGGGCGAGCACCAGCGCTGTGGCGCACAGGGCGGCCAGCAGCCAGCGGCCGCAGCGCCGCCGTCCGTCCCGCAGACCCAGCACCAGCAGCAGCGGCCAGAAGACGATTTTGCCATGCTCCCAGATGCTCTCGTTCACCGGCGCGAAAAACTCCGTCACGATGCTTGGCCAGACCTGAAAGGCAAAGTGCAGCCCGACCCCCAGCAGCGCGGTCAGCGCCATCAGCTTCCAGTCCCGCGTCAGCAGGTCATACCAATCCAGTTTTCCATGTTCTTCCACCATACGCCCACCCCTTCCTCAGATACCAAAGCCTATGCGCGGGCGGCGGAGATATGACGGCGGCTGCCGCCGGGAATTTTCGCCGCGCCTGGCGATAAAATGGTTGACAAATTAGCATAATTGGTATACAATGCTTTATGTTGGTTTTAAGGTATGCGGGTGTGCTGGAATTGGTAGACTGGCAAGCTTGAGGTGCTTGTGCGTGAATGCGCGTGTGGGTTCGAGTCCCATCGCCCGCACCAACCATCGGAGCAAGTGGGAAAACACTTGCTCCGATTTTTTCATCCGGGAAGGAGGCTCCCATGGCGAACATCATAACGCTCACCGACCTCTCCGCCCCGGAGCTGGAGGTCTACGCCGGGCTGACGGAGGCGCAGCTCCGCAGCCGCCGGGAGCCGGAGAAGGGCATCTTCATCGCGGAAAGCCCCAAGGTCATCGGCTACGCCCTGGACGCCGGGTGCGTCCCCCTCTCGCTGCTCATGGAGGAGCGGCAAATCGAGGGAGCGGCCCGGGGCATCCTCGCCCGGTGCGGGGACGTACCCGTCTACACCGCCGAGCGCGACCTGCTGGCCCAGCTCACCGGCTTCGCCCTGACTCGGGGTGTCCTGTGCGCCATGCGCCGTCCTCCGCTGCCCCACCCGGAGGACGTGTGCCGGGAGGCCCGCAGAGTTGCCGTGCTGGACGGCATTGTAGACCCCACCAACGTGGGGGCCATCTTCCGCTCCGCCGCCGCGTTGAACATGGACGCCGTGCTGGTGACAGCCTCCTGCTGTGACCCGCTGTACCGGCGGGCGGTGCGGGTCAGCATGGGTGGGGTCTTTCAAATCCCCTGGACGCGGCTGACCGGGGACGCCGGGCAGTGGCTCCCCCAGCTGCGGGCGCTGGGCTTCAAAACCGCGGCTATGGCGCTGACAGAGCGCTCCGTCTCCATTGAAGACCAACGGCTGATGGCAGAGGACAGGCTGGCCATCGTGCTGGGGACGGAGGGCAGCGGCCTGCCCCAGGCCACCATCGACGGCTGCGATTACACCGTCCGCATCCCTATGGGGCATAGCGTGGACTCGCTGAATGTGGCGGCGGCCAGCGCCGTGGCCTTCTGGCAGCTGCGGGCGCGGTGAGGGCGCGTGAAACGCCGACAAAACGCTTCCCCTTTTCGGGAAGCTGTGGTATACTAAACCGGCGGAGCGAAATCGCTCCGCAGTTCCTATGGAAAGGTGAGGGAATCCCCATGCACGATAAATTGACCCGCCAGGATGTCCAGAAAATGCAGGAAGAGCTGGATTACCGCCGCATCACCAAGCGCCCGGAGCTGCTGGAGGCGGTGAAGGTGGCCCGCGGCTTTGGCGACCTGAGCGAAAACTTCGAGTATTCCGCCGCGAAGAAGGAGAAAAACGCCAACGAGAGCCGCATCCGCTACCTGGAGCGGATGATCGAGACCGCCGTTATCATCGAGGATCACTCCGGAGAGGACGAAATCGGCCTGTACGACAAGGTGGTGGTGTACTGTGAGGACATCGACGAGGAGGAGACCTACCAAATCGTCACCACCATGCGGGAGGACGCCCTCCGTGGGCTCATCAGCCGGGAGTCGCCGGTGGGGAAGGCGCTGCTGGGCCACAGGGCCGGGGACACCGTGAAGGTCACGGCGGACAACGGCTACTCCTATGAAATGCAGATCCGCAGCGTGGAAAAGGGGCAGGACGACGGCTCCATCCCCATCGCCAGCTTCTGAGGGCAGGGTACGCTTTTTCGATTTTTTTGCGTTTCGTGTATGTGCTAAAATGATATGACCCCTCTCCCCCGAATAAAAAGTAGAGAAGT
>JAJQFX010000177.1:0-188 GCA_021200895.1 Clostridiales bacterium
ATGGCTAAAACGAGCTAAAAATGCCTTAAAACAATATAAGGAATTAGGGAAGAAAAAGTGGAAAAAAGAAAAATAAAAAAAGATTCTGAAAACAGCGGGCAAAAGTAAAACAGATAGCGATGTTTTTTACTTATTCGTTCCCCCCGGAAAGGTAAACAGCTTTTCCCGGTAGTATTCATACTGCTTTT
>JAJQFX010000177.1:288-8404 GCA_021200895.1 Clostridiales bacterium
AGTTTTTTATACAATTTATAGGAGGTTCACCACCTACAAATATATTACAAACCTCTCCTAAAGTTTTCTACTCTACCTCAACATCCACTAATAATCTCTTTAAATAACTCATGCTTCAATCTCCTTTATTATCTCACCAATATCCCGACGAAGCGCATCTATTTTTTCGACCGTTTCCTGAATCTCCCGGTTTAATTTTACTATATCCACCTTTTCCCGGGTATCCCTGGCCTCTACGTAGGAGCTAACCGAAAGGTTGTAGTCGTTTTCGGCAATTTTTCTGTTCTCTACCATTTTGGCCACATAATCAACGTCCTCTTTTTTATCAAAGATTTCAATAATCCGTTCGATGTGTTCGTCTTCCAATATGTTGTTTTTTACTACTTTCTTAAAGAAAGTCTTTCCGCTGGCATCGATAAACTGGGTTATATTTTTTTCTTTATGTTTGGATAGAACCAAAATATTCACGGCGATACTTGTTCCAAAGAAAAGGTTGGGAGCCAGGGAAATGACCGTCTCTACAAAGTTCTGATCCACCAGGTATTTTCGGATTTTCTGTTCAGCTCCGCCCCGATAGAAAATCCCGGGAAAACAAACAATGGCCGCTCTCCCCTTGGCAGAGAGGTAATTTAGGGCGTGTAGCACAAAAGCAAAATCCGCCTGGGATTTGGGGGGCAGTGCCCCGACGGGGGCAAAACGATCGTCCACGATAAGGGTCGGATCGTCGCTGCCGATCCATTTGATCGAATAGGGGGGATTGGAGACGATGGCATCAAAAGGTTTAATATCCTTAAAAGCCGGATACCTCAGGGTATCTCCCAATTTCAGGTCAAACTTATCGTAGTTGATGTTGTGCAAAAACATATTCATCCGTCCCAGGTTATAAGTGGTGTAGTTGATCTCCTGGCCAAAAAAACCCTCCTCAATGATGTGGCGGTCAAAATAGCTTTTTGCCTGTAAAAGCAGGGAGCCTGAACCGGCGGCCGGATCGTAAATCCCGTTTACCGAGGTTTGTTTGTGCATGGCTAGGCGGGCGATGAGCCGAGAGACATGCTGGGGGGTAAAAAACTCCCCTCCCGATTTTCCCGCGTTGGCCGCGTAGTTGGAAATTAGAAATTCATAGGCATCGCCAAAGAGGTCGATCTGTCCCTCTTCAAATCTGCCGAAATCCAGCTCTTCCACCCCTTTTAAGACAGCCGCCAGACGACTGTTTTTTCCCTTTACGCTATCCCCCAGACGGGTACTGGTGATATCAAAATCAGAAAACAACCCTTTTATATCCTCTTCAGAGGGACAACCATTGGCTGAATTTTCAATAGCGTCAAAAATAGTTTTTAGATCCGTATTAAGATTGGGATTAGTATGAGCGTTTTTGGCGATATTGACAAAAAGTTGACTGGGGTAGATAAAATACCCTTTTGTCTTTACAGCATCCGCTTTTAGCTCCGGTGTAATTACCTCATCCGGTGAGTTTGCATAGTCAATGCTATCATCACCCCCTTCCATATAATTGGCGAAGTTCTCACTGATAAACCGGTAGAAAAGTGTTCCTAACACAAACTGTTTGAAATCCCATCCATCCACCGAGCCGCGCACATCGTTGGCTATTTTCCATATCTTGTTTTGCAGCTTCACTCTTTGTTCTGTACTTGTCATTTTACTGTTTTATTTAATTATTATTGTTTTTTATTTCCATTTCCTTACGTAGATCCATCAGGTTTTTTCATTGTATGAAAAATATATAGGCCCCTGATAAGCACCCGTCCAATATATTATTACATAAATATTTATTAATATTAGAGCCATTTTTTTCCTCCACTTCTTCCTGACGTGAATTTCATATCATACATCCTAAAAATATTCTTTTTCCTCATTTTCTTCCATTGCCCCAATAATGTCATCTAATAATGCTGTAATATGTTCCTTTTCCCAGGAATAAGGGCGTTGGTATTCAGGGATATTATAAAATTGAAACTGATCAAAAATGTCTCTTTATACATTTTTCCTGTTTGTAATGCGGTATTTCATGTTTTTATTATTAATTAATTATTTATCTATTTACCATATATTTAAACCATTAATTATCAACTGTCAATATTTAAAGCTGCGCCTATTCCTTTAAACTTCTCCACAAATGAAGATAGTTTTTGAAAAACCCCCTGTTTTTTTGTCAGGTACCGGGGATTTAGGGGACTTATTGGGGGAAGCAGGGCATTTAACTCCATTCCGTTCTCACTAGCAAATCCACGCTTTAAGGAAACAGTTATGTAATGCTTTACCGCCTCTTCGTTTAAATTCTCGGAGGCAATTAATTCCGCGGCTTCTGTTTTTTGTTTTTCCCTTGCATAGGAGAAAAACGCTTTGAGAATATCCGTTTTATCCTGAAGAGTATCCAAAACTGTTTCGTTTATAAAACCTACAATCAGAGTTTCTTTTGTTCTGCTACCCACACTGGCACGGATCACTTTACGGATCTCTTCTATCAAGGTGGTTTTGTCTTTGTGTTTGTTGTTGTACTCAAAAATCAGTCCCAGAATATATTCCAGGGTTATTTCTTGGGATTTAAGCAGTTCTATTTCAAAAACAACATCATCCCAATCGTTTATAGTGTTTTTCTCTTCCTCCTCCCCTTTTTTTCTGCTTAGAAACCAGTCCCGGATATCGTTATAAACAGAGCGGTAATCCTGGAGGATGCGTTCGGACAGGACCTCTATCTGCCGCATATCGTCTATATCCTTGTCAGGTAGAGAGTATTTTTCCTTAAAGAGGTTAACGGCCTTCGGATCATTTTTCTCTACCGCCTGAAAAGCTTTCAAATGGGTGAATTCATCGTAATTTTGTAGGATATTTTCTACGTGGAGATACTCTCCGAAAAGTTTTATAAATTTTTTTTTGCTGCTCTCTGCAACAATTTTCTCTGGATCCGGGAATTTTTCATTCAGCTCTTTTGTTATCTGTATATACCCTTTTCTGGGCTCCCCTGTGTCAACATCCGTAAAACCCTCCAAATATTCTTTGTAACTTTTTTCAAGGATTGTGCTTCTGGTATTTTTCTTCCCAAAGAGCGCAAGGGCTTTGATTGTAGCCTGTTCCAGGTCTCTGAATGTAATAATATTACCAAAGGTTTTGGTGGCGTCATGGATTCGGTTGGTGCGTGAAAAAGTCTGTAGTAGTCCATGGTAACACAGGTTTTTATCGACAAAGAGCGTATTGAGCATGGGGGCGTCAAAGCCGGTTGTAAACATACCCACCACGATTAAAAGATCTATTTCCCTTTTTATTACCTTCTCGGAAATATCTTGATAATAATTCTGAAACCCTTTGCTATCAACACTGTAACTGACTTTAAACATATCGTTATAATCCTGGATGACTCTCATTAAAAACTCCTTGTGGCTAATATCCATGGCGGAAGGTTCAAAAGTTTCATCGGCTATTTCTCCTATGGCATTTTGCTCTTCATTGGGGGCAAAAGAGAAGATGGTTGCGATTTTAAGGGGTTTATCACTTCCCTTCTGCAGGCGGTTTAACGCCTCATAATAGCTTTTTGCGGCATCTACGCTGCTTACCACAAACATGGCGTTAAACCCTCTATCGTTTGCCTGGTTTCTATGGGTTTTTATCCTGAAATTCTGTAAAATATATCTGGAGATCTCCTCAATACGAGCAGGATGAAGCAGGGCTTTTTTGTTTTCCGCCGCAGTTAATTTTTTCTCGTCCCACTCGGTTTCAATTTCCTTGAACCGGGGGCGGACATCGTTGTAGTCCACCTTAAATTTCAATACCTTCTCATCCCGGATGGCATCCGTAATGGTATAGGAGTGCAGCTGGCAGCCAAACACACTCTCTGTTGTTTCCGCACCCAAAGCATTATCAGTGAATATTGGTGTTCCGGTAAAACCGAACTGATAATATTTTTTAAACCTTTTTTTTAGGTTTCTCTGGGCTTCACCAAACTGGGAGCGATGCGCTTCATCAAAAATAAACACGACTTGTTCCCGGTAAATGGGAAGATCGTTTTCACTTTTCATTAAAATGTCTAACTTCTGAATGGTAGTAACAATGATTTTGTTGTCATCTTTTTCGATATTCTGTTTTAATTCCGCAGTACTGTTCGATCCGTTTACACTATCGGGTGAAAAACGCTGGTATTCCTTCATCGTTTGCACATCCAGGTCTTTTCGGTCCACCACAAAAAATACTTTCTTAATAAAATCAAATCCTGTGGCCAGCTGGGCCGCCTTGAAACTGGTCAGGGTTTTACCCGATCCCGTGGTATGCCAGATGTATCCACCCCCTTCGATTGTGGACCACTTTTTTAGTTCGTAGGAATTTTTAATTTTCCACAGCAGTCTTTCGGTTGCTGCAATCTGGTAGGGGCGCATAATAAGTAGCGTATTAGTTACATCAAAAACCGAATAGGTAAGTAGTATACTTAGCAGCGTGTTTTTCTGGAAAAAAGTAGCCGTAAAATCCCTTAGGTCTTTAATGGGTAAATTATCAAAATTTGCCCAATTTATCGTAAAATCATAGCTGTTTTTGTTCCGTTTTGTCGTATTGGCAAAATACCGGGTGTCGGTGCCGTTGGAGATGACAAAAACTTGCAGATATTTAAAAAGTGAATGTTCACTATTAAAGCTCTCTTTTGTGTAGCGATGGATCTGGTTGAAAGCCTCACGGATAGCCACTCCGCGCTTTTTTAGTTCCACCTCGACCAGGGGGAGGCCATTGACCAGAATGATTACATCGTAGCGGTTGATTTGCGTTCCTTTTTGTTCAAACTGGGAGATTACCTGTACTTTGTTCCGGGAAATACATTCCTTATCCACCAGGTAAATATTCTGGATATGCCCATCGTCAAAAATAAAATCATAAATGTGGTTGTCGTGAATTTTTCTTGTTTTTTCAATAAGACCCTCCCCAGGTTTATCCAGGTATTCTTTTACATAGCGCGCCCACTCACTGTCACTAAACTCCACCCCGTTCAGTGCCTGAAGCTGTTTTTTTACGTTTAAAAGCAGCTCCCCCGGAGTGGTAAGATAGGAAGGATTTTCATAACCCTGACGGACCAGATCCCGAATAAATTCCCGCTCCAGGTCCTTTTCTGTTTGATAGGCGGTAGAGGGTTTATCTCTTTCTGAATAACCGGTATATTTATCCAGAACGATATAGTGGTTTAATTCCGCAATGGGTTTATACTGTGTCATGGTGTATTTGTTTTTTTATTTGTTCGTTCCCCCCGGAAAGGTAAACAGCTTTTCCCGGTAGTATTCATACTGCTTTTTGCGAAGTTCGATCTCCCGGGGGAGTCCTTCGCTGATGGAAGTGGTCAGGATATCGAATTTATCCAGGATGTGGACGATTTTCTGTTGGACCTTAAGGGGTGGGATGGGAATTTTAATACTCTTTACATCAGCGGCACTCATATTGGGCACACAACTTTTCTTACTACTTATTTTTATTGATGTAAGGTAGTGAAAAAGGTATTTGGGCAACAAATTTTTAAATTTAGGTATAACAACTTTAAGCCTAATAATTGGTGTAAAGTAAGCTTTCCTAAAATAGATATTTCCTGTATTTGATCCAATAGAAGATATTGTAACTGCATCTTTATCTATTCTATAACTATCAGTAAAGCCATAAACTTCAATCCCATTCCCATATATAGGATATTTATTGACATCGTCAGGTATAGAGTTTTTTATACAATTTATAGGAGGTTCACCACCTACAAATATATTACAAACCTCCCCCAGTCTCTTCCATTCCACTTTCCCCTCTTTAAAGGTAAACAGCTTCTCCCGGTAGTATTCATATTGCTTTTTGCGAAGTTTGATCTCCCGGGGGAGTCCTTCGATTATTGAAGTTGTGAGGGTGTCGAATTTATCCAGGATGCGAACGATTTCCTGTTGGACCTTAAGGGGTGGGAGGGGAATATCTATAAGCTTCCATCTTTTAAAATCAAACCTAAATCTTGCTCCGATCTCGGTTAACGAATTAATTTTATTAATACAGTATCTAGATTTAATAAAGAAAAACAAATATTCTTTTATAATTCTATTTTCGTTAATTTTAAAAACAACACATATTGGACTAACTAAGCCCGCTATATCACTTTTCAAGTATCCTATGGACCCAATGTTTAATCTGGCAGGGGTATAAGCGAACATTCCCTTTCTAATAATAGTATAGTTAGAAGTATCGCTACTATAAATTACTCTATCTCTAAAATCTTCGGCTTTAACTATTCCCTGAATTTTACTTACGGAATAAACGGTTTTTATATTTTTTTCATGTTTACCTTTTTCTCGGATTCGAGATATTAAGTTGCCAATACTATCATATTCCACGGAAGTATCCCCAAGTAGTTTCTCCAGGTATTTCATCCTTCTATTTCCTTTGTTTTTATTAACTCTCACAAAGATAGTTTTTTTTAGCTATTCTTTATAAAACACCCCTGTTTATATTTATCTTATTGCGTATCTTTTTTCAGGGCACCGGGCGGCTTATCCTGTCTGCAAAAACGAAAGCCTCGGCTCCTTACGCTTCTTTTCTTGTTAATGTCTTCGGATTCTCTTTCAAAAGGTGACAAAGTTTATCCCTGTCTGGGTTTTCAATTTTAAGGCCGTTTTCAGGCGTTTTTTATGACTTCTTGCGATGGTGGTATAAGAGTAGGGGCGGCAGTTTTTTTGCAGCCTCTACGGGTTTTATTTTCTCATCTTTTTTGATTTTTTTATGTTGTGTTAAAAACGTGTTTAATTTTTTTCAACACACCTAACCGCTTGGTTGTGAAGGAATTAAAAAAAAAAAAAAAGTGTGTTGAAAAAAATTCCTCACTTCTTTTTAAAAAACATAAAAATTTTTTTTTATATAACTTCTATTAATCAAGTTATATATTTTTTCAACATTTCAACACAACTAATAAAGATATTAAAAATGAAGAAGTTAGGTGTGTTGAAATTGTGTTGATTGTGTTGAAAAATATATTTTTCAACACAATCAGAAGTGGTACTCTAGCTCCTCTTCCGTTCCAAAACCCCGATATAACTTCTTCATTTTTACCTATTTTTGTTCCTTTTTCTTCGTTTTTTCATTCTGGATAACAGATAATATATTTTTTGCATCCACGAACTGATAATATCCCCTTGGATTAGCTTTCATACAACCGGGCGCAAAAAACACAAACGCATTGACTGCTCGCTTGCGGTGTTCTCTTTTATTTTCCCCCTTTTTTGAGGGAAAAAACTTTTCAATCCAATCTTTAATATCAAAACGACTCCCTCGGCGTTTACAGGCTTCAGAAATAAAGATTTCCGATTTTTTTTGCGTAATGATATCCTCGATTTCCAAATCCGGCATTGCCTGTAAAGCAAGAGTTTTCAGATGGGGATAATAATTATCTTGCCAGTCTTCCAGTTGTTCAGGGGGAACATAAACTGAAAGCACCCAATTTCGTACGATGTTAAATAATTCATCTTCCGTCTTTTGTACTTTAATCGCATTATCCCAGCAAATCCCGTACGCCCGTCGGTCTTTTTGTTTTCCCATAAACCCATTTGCTTCGTCGTTTGTGGTAATGATGTAATTGGGGTGGTTTCTGAGTATATCCCCGTCTGATCGGTCTACTCCTTTTCGTTCGATTTGAATCGTGTTCGCCTCCATCATCCCGGTGATCTTATGATAATATCGCCTTAGGTGTGATTGATAGATATCGTTCAGCACCACGCTACGCCTTTCGACGCTTTTGGGGCGCTCAAAACGTGATGCAACCATGAGTTCGTTATCTAAAGTATGCTCTCCGATAAGAGACTCATTCTTTTGCCTTTTGTATTCATCATAGTCATATCCCTCCAGTGCTGCGCTTAGCATTTTGGCCACAGTGGATTTTCCTACCTCCAATTCATGCGTCCAAAAGATAATTATAATACGCCGGGCAGCGTCTGAAATGTCATACTTTACCTGTCGAATCCAGTACTCCATAATTTCGACATTAATCCCATCGTCCCACCATGACCAGATCTCCCGGCACGCTGCCCGAGAGGCTTCCAATCCCTCAGGTTTGGTTTCATTAATAAGCCGTTCATACCGCCGCCTCATCCACTCCGGGTGCCATACA
>JAJQFX010000127.1 GCA_021200895.1 Clostridiales bacterium
TATCTTAGGTTTTATGCTCCTCCTGCCGGGGGTCACATCATTTGACAACGCAGATAAAATTGCGGAAGGTTTTTCAGATTATGCTTTCTTCATGGGGCAAACTGTGTTATAATGCCTCTGTAGGGCCTGGTTCGGGAGGCTGCCCGGCAGGCCGCGTTTTGGAAAGGAAGAAACTGGATGAATGAGGAAAAGCGCCCGTCCAGAGGGCGGGAAGCGCAGAAGTCAGACCATCGCCCGCCCCGCAGGCAGCGTGAGGACCGTGACCGCAGGGATTCGGAGCGGCGGGACGGCCAGCCCAGGTGTCAGAGCGCCGAGGCGGAGGCGGACGGCATCATCGAGGGGCGCAACGCCGTCATGGAGGCCCTGCGGGCTGGGGTGCCGCTGGATAAGGTTTATATCGCCAAGGGGGAGACGGACTCCACCCTGAGCTACCTCACCGCCAAGGCCAAAGAGAGCGGCGCGGTGGTGGTGGATGCTGACCGCCGGAAGCTGGACGCCATGTCCCGCACCCACTCCCACCAGGGGGTCATTGCCCTGACCGCCGTGCGAGAGTATGTGGACGTGGACGACATCCTCCGCGCCGCAGAGGAGAAGGGGGAGCCGCCCCTCATCGTGGTGTGTGACGAACTGTCCGACCCCCACAACCTGGGGGCGGTGATTCGGACGGCGGAATGCGCCGGGGCCCACGGCGTCATCATCCCCAAGCGCAGGAGCGCTGGGCTGACGGCGGTGGTGGCCAAGACCAGCGCCGGGGCGGTGAGCTATGTGCCGGTGGCCCGGGTGGCCAACCTGACGGCCACCCTGAATGACCTGAAGCGGAAGGGCGTCTGGATATTTGGTGCGGAAGCCGACGGGGAGACTCCCCTCTATCAGGCGGACCTCAAGGGGGCGGCGGCCATCGTCATTGGCAGCGAGGGCTTCGGGATGAACCGCCTGGTGCGGGAGTGCTGCGATTTTACGGTCAGTATTCCCATGAAGGGGCAGGTCAATTCTCTGAATGCGTCGGCGTCGGCGGCCATCCTGCTGTACGAGGCGGTGCGCCAGCGCCTTGGGTGACGGCGCAGGTCTGCGGGGCGGCTGCGGCCCCCGCGGAGAACTTCGGAATGAGATTGTGATAAGGTGGGCTGATGGGTATGAAGGAACAGCATGAGACGGAAACGTCCAGCCAGGAGCTGGAAGAGACCAAATGGAGCACCGTGGATGAGCTGAACGATGTGGAAAAGCTGATGCACACCGGCGCGGTGCCCAACGAGACGGCCTATGAGCTGGATGATATTATCCGGGAGTATGCCGATACGGGCGCCGTCACGCCGGAAGCCGCCGAGACCCGAATGGAGGAGATCGAGAAGCGGCTCCAGGATGACTTCCCCCAGGAGCAGCCTGTGTCGAGCGGCTCCGGAGAGCCTGTGGACACAGACGAGACCCGGCGGTTCATTCAGCGGCAGGTCTCTGAGGCCATCGAGCCGGAGGAGGAGCCCACCCTCTGGCAGCGGCTCTTCCACCGGAAGAAGCAGACGGCCGCGCCGGATGAGGCGAAGGATGTGGACAATGTGCTCTCCATGCCCGCCGACCCGCTGCACCCCATCAAGCAGACGCTGAACGCGGTGCAGGACAGGGCCAACGACTTTGCGGACAATATGTTCCGCAGCGAGCAGCAGGACGAGCAGGCCCGCCTGGAGGAGCGCTACACCCCCGGCACGGACCAGGAGGCGACACCCCCGGCAAAGCCCCAGAAGCCCAAACGGGCGAAGCGGCGGGAAGCCGCCCCCGATTTGAACGCGGCAGATTTGGCCCAGCGGTACCGCACCGGGCTGGATTCCCTGGGGAGGCGGATTTGGATGGTGCTGGTCATCGCCGTAGCGCTGACCGCGCTGGCGCTGGCCCAGGAGCTGGGCTGGCCGCTGCCCGCTGTGCTGGCGGAGGATCCCAAGGTGCTGGCCCTCTGCCTGACCTGGGGGCTGGCGCTGGCCGCCGTGCTGGGGCTGGACGTGCTTTGGCTGGGGCTCAGCGCCCCGGTGCGGCGCTGCACCGGCCTGCATACTATGGCGGCGGCGGCAGTTCTGGCCACGCTGCTGGACGGCGTTTGCTACGCCGCCGTTGGGCGGGAGGGGCCGCTGCCCCTGTCCGGTCTGGCTGCCCTGAGCCTGTTTGGGGCCATGTGGGGGGCCTATGACCGGAAGAAGGCCCTTTACATCTCCTGCCGCACCGTCTCCGGCACGGCGGAGCCCTATCGGGTGACGCTGGATGAGGACAAGTGGGACGGCGCCCCCGCCTTTGACAAGGTGGCTGGCAGCACAGAGGGCTTCGGCAGCCAGATTCAGAGCATGGACGGCGCTACCAGAATTTGCCGCATCGTCGTCCCCATCCTGCTGATTGGGGCGGTGGTGCTGTCCGTCGGCGCTACGGTGGCCTGTGGGGAGCGGAGTATGCTGCTGTGGTGCCTGTCCACGGTGCTGGTGGCGGCGTCGCCGGTGTCCTCCCTCTTGATTTACGGGCAGCCGCTGCTGCGGGTGACCCGCCGCCTGGACCGCTTCGGCGCGGTGCTGGCGGGCTGGGATGGCGCGGAGAGTATGTCCGGCCAGGCCAACATTTTAATTAAGGATGAGGATTTGTTCCCGGCGGGCTGCGTCACCATCACCGATGTGCGATATTTTGGCAACGTATCCGAGGAGCGGGTGGTAGCCTGCACCACCTCCATGCTCCGCAGCGCAGGCAGCGGCCTGACCGGCATTTTTGAGGATCTGCTGAAGATGCAGGGCGGCTTCTGCCGCACCGTGAACGACCTGGAGTGCAGCGAGGCCGGCGGCCTCAGCGCCACCATCCGGGGGGACAATGTGCTGGTGGGCACGGACGGCTTTATGACGGTGAACCGCATTCCGCTGGAGGGCTATCGGGTGCGCTCCGCCGTGTACTGCGCCATCAACCGGGAAATCGTGGGGATGTTCAAGCTGGAGTACACCCCCTCCCACTATGTAAAGCCCGCCCTACGGGAGCTGATCCGCTCCGGCGTATCGCCGGTGCTGGCCACCCGGGACTTCAACATCACCCCCGGCACCTTGCAGCGGTACGACCTGCCCGCTGACCAGATGGAGTACCCTCCCATCAAGCGGCGGCGGGAGCTGTCCCAGCCCGGCCAGGTACATAATGACACCCTGGGCGCGCTGCTGCTGCGGGAGGGCCTGGGCGCCTTCTCCGACGCCGTAGTGGGCGGACGGCGGCTGTGCAGCCTGGTGCGGCTCAACACCGTACTGGCCCTGCTGGCCTCCCTGGTGGGCATTCTAATTGCTGCCTACCTGACCAGTCAGCTGGCCTTTGCGTCGCTGACGGTGGCCAATCTGCTGACCTTCCTGGTGCTGTGGCTGGTGCCGGAGCTGCTGATCGCCGGATTTGCGGATAAGTTTTAAACCGGGAGGAATTGATGGAATTGATGGAATTGTCACCAATGAATATCCTGGTCACGCTGGACGAAGCCTATCTGCCCAGGCTGCGGGTGCTGCTGACCTCACTGTACCTGACGGACCCGGAGCAGCCGGTAGAGCTGTATCTGCTCCACCGCGCTATCCCGGAGGAGGCGCTGGCGCGGCTGGCGGAGCAGCTTCGCCCGCTGCACTACCGCCTGCATCCGGTGGTGGTGGACGAGGCGCTGTTTGCGGACGCGCCGGTGTCCAAACGCTATCCCCAGGAGATGTACTACCGCCTGCTGGCGGGGCAGCTGCTCCCTCAGGAGTTGAACCGGGTGCTGTACCTGGACCCTGACCTGCTGGTCATCAACCCCGTCCGCCCCCTGTGGGAGTTGGACTTGCATGGTAAGATGTTTGCGGCGGCGGCCCATACGCACAAGACAGAACTGAGCAATACGGTGAACAACCTCCGCCTGGGCACGGAGCATAAATACTATAACTCCGGCGTACTGGTCATCGACCTGGACGAGTGCCGGAAGAAAATTCAGCCGGAGGACGTGTTTCAATACGCCCGGGAGCATACCAGCGACCTGGTGCTGCCCGACCAAGACATCCTGAACTGTCTGTACGGTAGGGAGACGCTGGAGGTAGACGACTACCTCTGGAACTATGACGCCCGTAAGTTCCGGGATTACTACCTGCGCAGCGGGGGAGAGTCCACCGTGGAATGGGTGATGCAGTACACCGCCATCCTCCACTTCTGCGGCAAGGCCAAGCCCTGGAAACCCCGGTACCGCCACCGGTTCGGCGTGCTGTACCAGCACTATATGGTGCTGACAGAGCGGCTGCTGGGGGAATGAGGGGCGGACGCCGCATTTCGCATTGCAATCATACAGAAAACGCTTCGGGGATGGGATTCCATCGCCGAAGCGTTTTTTTGCAAAAAGTTCCAGCCCCGCACCTGGGAGAACAGGGCATACTACACCTGCTTTCCGAACAGGGCGAAACGCCGCAAAAGCGGGAACAGGGGGGAGTGATACCCATGAGCAGGAAGCGGAACCGTTGGGCCAGGCGGTTGGGCCTGACCCTGTACGCCTGCCTGACGGCGTGGGCGCTGACCGGGCGGGCGCTGGCCGACGGCGGAGAGGAGGACGCCTCCGGCGTGGCGGTGCCCATTCTGATGTATCACAGCATTTTGGGGTACTACCGGGACAATGACTACTGCCTGTCCGCCCGGCAGTTTGAGGGCGACCTGGCCTGGCTGAAAGCCCACGGCTACGAGACGGTGTTCGTCTCCGACCTGGCGGACTACGTCCTGGAGGGCGGGCCGCTGCCGGAGAAGCCGGTGGTGGTGACGCTGGACGACGGCTTCCTGAACGGCCTGACCACGGGGCTGCCCCTGCTGGAGGAATATGACATGAAGGCGGTGGTCTCCGTGGTGGGCAGCTACACGGAGCGGGCCGTGGCGGAGGCCGACCCCAACCCCAGCTACGCCTACCTGACCTGGGAGGACATACGCACCCTGTCCGCCTCCGGCCGGGTGGAAATCGGCAGCCACACCTGGGATATGCACAGCCTGGACGGCGGCCGGAAGGGGGCAGGGAAGGCCCCCGGCGAGGCGGCAGCGGACTACCAGGCCGCCCTGGGGGAGGATTTGGCGCGGCTCCAGACTTTATTGACGGAGCGCAGCGGCGTCACCCCTACCACCTTCGCCTACCCCTACGGGGCCACCTGCCCGGAGGCCCTGCCGGTTTTGCAGGCGCTGGGCTTTACTGCCGCCCTGACCTGCGAGGAGCATATCAACTGCCTGACAGGCGACCCGGCCCAGCTCTTCTCCCTGGGGCGGTTCAATCGCCCCGCCAACCTGACCACGGAGGGCTATATGGCCAGGGTGGGGCTGGAATAGTATACGAAGCAGCGCGGCGGCACGTCTGTGCCGCCGCGTTTTTGCGGCAGAAAACAGCGATTGAAAATTCTCCCTGCCGGTGGTATGATGGAGCAACAGACACACAAAGGGAAAAAGGAGCGTTCCCCATGCCGGAGCCAACCGCCGCCATGCACATCATCGCCCATATTCACACCGACTTTGCCACCAAGTTCGGCGTCCCCCGGCAGAGCGGGCTGGTGCCCGCCCTACAGGGGCGCATCGTCTTTGCCCCGGAGTACCGGGTGCCGGAGGCCGTCCGGGGGCTGGAGGGATTTTCCCACATTTGGCTGATTTGGCAGTTCTCCCAGGCGGTGCGGGAGGATTGGTCCCCCACGGTGCGGCCGCCCCGGCTGGGGGGCAACACGCGGATGGGGGTCTTCGCCACCCGCTCCCCCTTCCGGCCCAACGCCATCGGCCTGTCCTGCGTCCGGCTGGAGCGGGTGGAGTTAGATACCCCGGAGGGGCCGGTGCTGTACGTCTCCGGGGCCGACCTGATGGACGGCACCCCCATTTTTGACATCAAGCCCTACCTGCCCTATGCCGACTGCCAGCCCGACGCGGTGGGGGGCTTCGCGGCCCAGCCCTGGGCGCGGGAACTGACGGTGGACTTTCCCCCGGAGCTTTTGGAGCAGATCCCCCCGGAGAAGCGGGAGGCGCTGGTGGGCGTGCTGGCCCAGGACCCCCGGCCCTCCTACCAGAAGGATGGGGCGCGGGTGTACGGCTTCACCTTCGCCGGGTACGAGGTGCGCTTCACCGTGGCGGACGGGGTGCTGACCGTAAAAGAGGTCAGCCCAGCAGACTGACAGTGAACGTCACCGTGGCCTGGCTCAGCAGGTGGCACAGGGCGGTGCCCGCCAGCGCCCCGGCCAGACACAGGCCGCACCAGACCAGGTAGCCCCTGACGGGGAACCCGGCCCGCCTGCTGCTGCGGGCCAGGGCCAGATTCCGGGCGTTCCCCCAGCCGGGGATGGCGATGAACAGCAGCGCGGCGGTGGAGACGGCCTGAGCCAGCCCGAAGAGCAACAGCGCCGCCAGCACCCCCTCCGCCCCGGCGCAGCTGCCGCAGGCGGACACTACGAAGGAAAACAGGAATCCCCGCGCCCCCACCACCAGGGGCAGCGCGGGGAAGCCCAGGGGGCACAGCCCCAGCAGCGCGGCGGCGGCAGGCAGCCGAACGGCCCGCCACAGCAGGCTGCCCCAGCCGGAGCCGCCGGTCCGGGCCTGCAACACCCCGGTATAGCCGGTCAGGTAGGCTTCCAGAGCGGCCCGGCCCTCCCCGTCCATGCGGTAGGCGGCGAAGCAGCCGGACAGCACCCCCACCAGGAAGGCGCACCCCAGCACCAGGGTCGGCTCCGCCAGCCCCTGCTTCGGCAGACGCCAGACCCGCAGCGCCCGCCTGCCCTGTTGTTTTACCGCCACTGAGCCGCCCCTCTTTCCCAGACCCGCGGGAAGTCCCGCTGGGACATCCTATGCCCGCCCCGGCGCGGATATGCCCCCGGCGGGCCGGAGGGAGACCATGCAGAAAGAACGTGAGAGAGATGGATAGCAGAGCCGTGTTAGACCTTGCCGGGCTGTCCGGCAAAATCCTGCTGCAAAGTGGCGCGGAGATTTACCGGGTGCAGGAGACCATGCTCCGCATCATGCGCGCCTGCGGCGTGGAGGATGGCAACGTCTATGTGGTGGCCAACGGCATCTTCGCCACCGTCCACGAGGGACGGGAGGACGAGGGCTGCCTGGTGCGCCACGTCCCCCTGGGCAGCGTACATCTGGGTTACATCCATGAGGTGAACCAAATCTCCCGGGCCATCGAGGCCGGGGCCATGATGCCGGAGGAGGCGCTGCGGCGGGTGGAATCCCTGGACATCCCCGCGGAGCGGACGCTGCTCCAGGTGTGCGCCTGCGCCATCGGCAGCGGGGCCTTCGCCTTCCTGTTCGGCGGCTCCTGGCGGGAGGCCCTGGCTGCCATCCCCATCGGCGTGGCGCTGCAATACTTCCTGCTGTTCGTCGGCCCCCACCTGCGGCGGGGGTTGTCCGGCATGGGCGGCGGGCTGCTGATTACCGTGTGCGCAGACCTGTTGGCCTGGTTCCTGCCTGTCCTGGGGCGGGATTACATCGTCATTGGCTGCCTGATGCCCCTGGTGCAGGGGGTGTCCTTCACCAACGCCATCCGGGAGTTCTTCAACGGGGACTATTTGGCGGGGGTCACGCATATGCTGGACGCCCTGATGGGCGGCGTCTGTATCGCCTGCGGCGTGGCGGCGGGGCTGATGCTGGCAGGCTGGGTCAGGGGGTGCTTCCTGTGATGACGCAATTTCTGGTGGCCATGGTGGGGGTGTGGGCCTTCGCGGTGCTGTTCCACGCCCCCAGGCGGTTCTATGGGGCCTGCGCCCTCTGCGGTGGGGTGGCCTGGGTAGTGTACCTGGTTGCCACCACGGAGTATCAGGCGGGCCCGGCGGTGGCGGCTTTGCTGGCCTCCACGGTGCTGGCCCTCGTGGCGGCAGGGCTTTCCATCCAGTTGAAGGCCCCCTCTACCATGTTCCTGCTGCCGGGGATATTCCCGCTGGTGCCCGGCGCGGGGATTTACTACGCCGCTTACTACATGATTCAGGGGGATTTGTCCCTGGCCGCCGCCAAGGGGGTGGAGACCCTTTTGGTGTCGGGAGGCATCGCATTGGGGCTGATGATCGGCGCGGCCTGCTCCAACATCGCCATGCGGGTCATCGGCATCCGGCGCAGGATGCGGGGGTAGGGGGGAGCCCTTGCCGTTAAGCGGCATTTTCGCTGCACTCCCTAGCCTTACGGCGGAACGGACGGCAATTCTGTTGTCCTTTGGCCGCTGAAATCTGGCTGTACTGTCAGGTTATAGTCCCTAATCAAAAAAGCAATGGAGCATTACGCCTTTAAATGAAAGGTTGTAACCTTGCTGAACAGGCAGATGTTATCCATTGTTGGAATATAAAATTGCACGTTCTGACCGCCGAAGGCAGGTCAGAACGGCAATCCCTCCCAGCCGCCATGGGCGGCAGTCTCACCTCGTCGGCGTTAGCTTCGTATCCTTCGTGTCCGGCTGACG
>JAJQFX010000064.1 GCA_021200895.1 Clostridiales bacterium
CCCCCCCCCCTATTTTTTTTACACCCCCACCCGGGCTAAGCCCCCAATGCGATGCCCGGTGGCGTGGCCTTTGCCACCCCGGCCTGGGGGAAGGCGGCAAGTACCACGAGAAGACCACCGAGACCCCCCTCCCCAAGGGGGAAACCCTGACCTTCGCCCTGGTGGGCAACCAGAACAGCGGCAAGACCACCCTGTTCAACCGGCTCACCGGCTCCAACCAGCACGTCGGCAACTTCCCCGGCGTCACGGTAGACCGAAAGGACGGCGTTATCAAGGGCCACCCCAACACTATGGTCACTGACCTGCCGGGCATCTACTCCATGTCCCCCTACAGCAGCGAGGAGATGGTGACCCGCCAGTTCATCCTCCAGGAGAAGCCCAAGGGCATCATCAACATCGTGGACGCCTCCAACATCGAACGGAACCTGTACCTCACCATGCAACTGCTGGAGTTGAACGTCCCCATGGTCATCGCCCTGAACATGATGGACGAGGTGCGGGAGAACGGCGGCTCCGTCCGGGTGAACGAAATGGAGCAGCTGCTGGGGGTGCCTGTGGTGCCCATCTCGGCGGCGAAGGACGAGGGCATTGACGAGCTGGTGCGCCATGCCCTCCATGTGGCCAACTTCCAGGAGCGCCCCCGCAAGGCGGACTTTTGCAGCGCCAACGACGACGGCGGCGCGGTACATCGGTGCGTCCACGGCATTATGCACCTCGTCGAGGATCATGCCCGCCGGGCGGAGATCCCCCTCCGCTTCGCCGCCTCCAAGCTGGCGGAGGGCGACCAGTCGGTGCTGGACGCCCTGGCCTTAGACCAGAACGAGACGGAAATGCTGGAGCATATCATTCAGCAGATGGAGACGGAGCGGGGGCTTGACCGGGCGGCGGCCATGGCGGATATGCGCTTCCGCTTCATTCAGCGGGTCTGCGGCGAGACGGTGGTGAAGCCCCAGGAGAGCCGGGAGCATCGCCGCAGCCAGGCCATCGACCGGATTTTGACCGGCAAATACACCGCCATCCCGGTGTTCGTCCTCATCATGGCGGCGGTGTTCTGGCTGACCTTCAACGTCATTGGGGCGTGGCTATCCGACCTGCTGGAGCTGTTCATCGGCTGGCTCACCGACCTTGTGGACGCGGGGCTGACCGCGCTGGAGGTCAACGAGGCCCTCCGCTCCCTCATCATTGACGGCGTGTTCAGCGGCGTGGGCAGCGTCCTCAGCTTTTTGCCCATCATCGTGACGCTGTTCCTCTTCCTCTCCCTGCTGGAGGACAGCGGCTATATGGCGCGGGTGGCCTTCGTCATGGACAAGCTGCTGCGGAAAATCGGCCTTTCCGGCCGGAGCATCGTCCCCATGCTTATCGGCTTCGGCTGCACGGTGCCGGGGGTCATGGCCTGCCGCACCCTGCCCTCCGACCGGGACAGGAAAATGACCATCCTGCTGACCCCCTTTATGAGCTGCTCCGCCAAGCTGCCCATTTACGCCTTCTTTACCGCCGCCTTCTTCCCAGACAATGGGGCGCTGGTGATGGTGGGGCTGTACTTCTTCGGCATTTTGGTCAGCATTTTGATGGCCCTCCTGATGAAGGGCAGCCTGTTCAAGGGGGAGGCGGTGCCCTTCGTCATGGAGCTGCCCAACTACCGGATGCCCAGCGTCAAGAACGTGGCCCAGCTGCTGTGGGAAAAGGCCAAGGACTTTCTGGAGCGGGCCTTCACCGTCATTTTCCTGGCCACCATCATCATCTGGTTCCTCCAGTCCTTTGACTTCCGGCTGAACATGGTCACAGATGCCCAGGACAGCATCCTGGCCGCCATCGCCGGGGTGATCGCCCCCATCTTCAAGCCCCTGGGCTTCGGGGACTGGCGCATCTCCACCGCCCTCATCAGCGGGTTCCTGGCGAAGGAGAGCGTGGTATCCACCCTGTCCATCCTGCTGCCCACCACTGAGGCCCTGTCCTCCATCCTGACACCCCTCAGCGCCCTGGCGCTGCTGGTGTTCTGCCTGCTGTACACCCCCTGCGTGGCGGCCATCGCCTCCATCCGGCGGGAGCTGGGAGGCCGGTGGGCGGCCTATGTGGTGGTGGCCCAGTGCGTCATCGCCTGGGTGGCGGCGCTGCTGGTGCGCACCGTGGGGCTGCTGCTGGGGTTTGTGTGAGGAAAGGCGGAAACGTGACATAGGAGGCGCTGATGAAGTACATGACCTTCCCTTCCTCCTGCGCCTTTGCGGGGGTGGCCAATCTGCTGGCCTTTGCCGGTGCGGACACTTCGGACAGGGAAATCGCCCTGGGGATGGGGCTGCCTTACCTTTTTGCAAAATCGGAACAGGGCGGCTACCTGTCCGGGCCGATGATGCAGACGGGGGAACTGTTCGACCTGTTTCTGCGGCCCAGGGGGTTCCACCTGGCGGAGCAGCGGGCAATGCCCTCCGCTGTGCCGGGGCTGCTGGCCCATCACGCCCCGGCCATGGTGGGTCTTCGGCTGGATGCGGACAGGAAGCACGCTGTCATTTACACCGGACGGGACGGGGATGGACGCTACCGCCTCCTCAACAACAAGCGGGAGGATGCCCCAGACTGTGACCGGTTCCTGTTCACGGAGGAGGAATTTCTTGCCAGATTGGACGACTCTGTCACGGTGGGATGGCTGGAAGCTGTCCCCTGCGCCGATGTGTCACTTTTACCGTATCTGACTGGCTCCATGCAGGCGTTTCAGGAAATGCGGGGCGAACTGCTGGCCTTTTGCGGGGCGGCCCACACCTGGGCCGAGCTTCGGCAGGCCCGGGACCCGCTGTTTCGCCCGCTGCTGCTGGACGGCGTCTCCATGGCAAATCTGCTGGGGGAATCTGCCCTGGAGGAAGCGCTCCGCGCACTGCAATCGGCGTTCCTCGCCGCCCTGCGGCGGGGGCAGACGGTGGCGGCAGGTGAGGTGCTGCCGGTGCCAAAGCTGGAGGAGGCTCTGGAGGCGTATCTTCGGCTGCTGGTGGAGAAGCAGGAGACGCTGCGCAAGAGCCATGAAAGCGGGATGAAGCAACTGTGCCATGCAGTCCCAGGCTGCAAGCGGCTACAGGAATACAAAGACAGACTATAAAATCGAAACCTGGAGAAGAAACATATGATTAGACTAAGACCATATAAATCTTCGGATGTAGATACGATATTATCGTGGTGCCAAGATGAAAAAGCATTTTATCAATGGACAGCAGGTATACTCGGTAATTATCCTATCACGCAAGATGAATTCCATTTTGTTGAATCTCTCATGCCATTTACAGCATTTGATGAAACAGGAATTGTCGGTTTTTTACGCTAAGACATCCTGATAAATCATTAAATGAACTACGCTTTGGATTTATTATTGTAAATCCTCACATGAGAGGAAAAGGCTACGGCAAAGCTATGCTCCAGCTAGGTTTAAAATTTGCATTTGAACTATATGGCGCAAAAAAGGTATCATTGGGTGTTTTTGAGAACAACCTTCCGGCTTATTACTGTTATAAAGCGGTCGGTTTTAGTGATGTCGTTCCAGATACAACAGAAAAATATTGTATTCTGGGTGAAGAATGGACGTGCAAAGAACTGATTATGGTAAATGGATAAATATGAAAGCAGGCGATAAAATTGGGGAAACAACGAGGACACAACATCGAAGCGAGGTGATGACCATGGAGCTATGCAGAGCAGGTGAGCAGGATGCCCGGCGGCTGTGGGAGATGCAGGTGGAGGCGTTCCGCGCCCTGTATGCCAAATACCAGGATACGGAGACCAGTCCGGCGGCGGAACCCCTCCAGAAAACGATAACGCGGTTGCAGCAGCCCGCTACCTACTATTACTTCATTCGGGAAAAGGGGGTGGAGGTCGGCGCGATTCGCGTTGTGGACACACAGGAACCCGGTACCCCGAAACGAATCTCCCCTCTCTTTATCCTGCCGCGCTACCGCAACCGGGGCCTTGCGCAAAAGGCAATTCGAGCAGTGGAGGAACTGCACGGCCCTTCCAATTGGGAGTTGGACACCATTTTACAGGAGGCGGGGAATTGCCATCTTTACGAGAAGATGGGATACTGTCAGACGGGAAAGACCGTGCCAGTGAATGACAAACTGACGCTGGTTATTTATCGGAAGTAACGCTCCATACAACGTCCAGATTACAAACAAAAACGCTGCGGCGCGCCCTTCAAAAGCGTACCGCAGCGTTGTTTTCTATTCGTTGGTGTCAGCCCTCCAGCTTCTGATTCAGCAAAGTGCTGACCGCCTTGGGGTCGCCCTTGCCCCTGAGCCGCTTCATGCACTGGCCCATCAGGAAGCCCACGGCTTTCTTTTTTCCGGCCTTGTAGTCGGCCACGGACTGGGGGTTCTCCGCCAACACCGCCGTGACCGCCTCCTCCAGCAATCCGGCATCGTTGACCTGCTCCAGGCCGTGCTGGCGCATATAGTCCTCCACGTCGGCGTTGTCCTCAAAGCAGCCCCGCAGCACCTTTGCGGCGCTGCCCCGGTTCAGCCGCCCGGCGGACACCAGGCCAATCAATTTGGCCAGGTTCTCCGGCGCGAAAATCATTTCCTTCACGTCCAGGCCCCGCTCTTTCAGTTCCCGCAGCACTTCGCCCTGCACCCAGTCGCTGGCCTGCTTGGGGCTGGCCCCGGCGGCCACCGTTTCCTCAAAGAAGGCCGCCATGGCCCGGCTGGAGGTCAGCAGTTCCGCGTCCTTGGCGGAGAGGCCCCACTGGGCCTGATACCGCTCCCGTTTGGCCTCCGCCATCTCCGGCATGGCCTGCCGCAGTGATTCCAGATAGGCGTCGGACAGCTCCATGGGCGGAATGTCCGGCTCCGGGAAGTAGCGGTAATCCTGGGCGTTCTCCTTGGAGCGCATGGAGTAGGTGGCGTCCTTATTGTCGTCCCACCGGCGGGTCTCCTGAATCACCCGCTTGTGGTCCAGTTCGATACGCTCCTGCTGGCGGCGGGCCTCGTAGGCGATGGCGCGGGAGATGGCCTTGAAGGAGTTCAGGTTCTTCATCTCCGTGCGGGTACCCAGCTCGTCGCTGCCCTGGGGGCGGACGGACAGGTTCACGTCGCAGCGGAGGCTGCCCTCCTGCATCTTGCAGTCGGAGACCCCCAGGTATTCCAGGGTGGAGCGGAGCTTCTCCAGGTAGGCGATGACCTCGTCCGCCGAACGAAAATCCGGCTCCGTGACGATTTCAATCAGGGGGACGCCGCAGCGGTTGTAGTCCGCCCGGGTCTGGTCGATCCAGTTGTCATGCACCAGCTTGCCCGCGTCCTCCTCCATGTGCAGCTCGTGGATGCGGATGACCTTCTCCTCGCTGCCCACCCGGATGGGAACGCTGCCGTTCCTGCCGATGGGCAGGTACAGCTGGGACACCTGGTACGCCTTGGGCAGGTCGGGGTAGAAGTAGTTCTTCCGGTCAAACTTGCAGTACTGGGTGACGGTACAGTTCAGCGCCAGGGACGCCTTGGCGGCGTACTCCAGTACCTTTTTGTTCATCACCGGCAGGGTGCCGGGCATACCGGTGCAGACGGGGCAGACGTGGGTGTTGGGCGCGCCGCCAAATTCGGTGGAGCAGCTGCAAAAGATTTTCGTCCTGGTGGCCAGCTCCACATGGGTCTCCAGACCGATGACAACTTCCCAGTTCATGCCCTTTCCCCCTCCTTCTGCGGCCACAGGGGCCTGTTTATGGTAGTCGGTGTCCTGCTGATAGGCGTAGGCTGCGTTCAGAATGGCCTGCTCTCCCAGGGCGGGGCCGATGAGCTGGGCCCCCACCGGCAGCCCCTGACGGTCAAAGCCACAGGGCATAGACAGGCCGGGCAGCCCCGCCAGGTTGACGGACACGGTGTAAATGTCGCTGAGGTACATTTTCAGCGGGTCGGACAGGCTCTCCCCCAGCCGGGGGGCGGTGGTGGGTGCCACCGGCATCAGGATCAGGTCGTACTTGGTGAAGGCGTCGTCAAAGGCGGACTTGATGACGTGCTTCACCTGGAGCGCCTTGCGGTAAAAGGCGTCATAGTAGCCGGAGGACAGGACGAAGGTGCCCAGCAGGATACGGCGCTTCACCTCGCTGCCGAAACCCTCGGTGCGGGTCTTGCAGTAGAGGTCAGTCAAATCCTCGTAGCCAGAGGCCCGCCAGCCATACTTCACCCCGTCGAACCGGGACAGGTTGGAGCTGGCCTCCGCCGCCGCAATGATATAGTAGGTGGGGACGACGTATTGCATCACCGGCAGGCGGAACTCCTCCACCTTCGCCCCGCGGCCCTTCAGCACGTCGGCCACGGACAGCACCCGTTCCCGCACGTCAGGGTCTAAGCCGTCCTCGAAGCAGTCCACGGGGATACCTACCGTTTTGCCGGTTAGGTCGGGGTTCAGCCCCGCCAGCAGGCCGCCGCAGGGGGCGTCCAGGCTGGTGCCATCCCGCTTGTCCTTCCCCATGATAACGTCCAGGATGGCGGCGCAGTCCTCCGCCGTCCGGGCCAGGGGGCCGATTTGGTCTAAGGAGGAGGCGTAGGCGATGAGGCCGTACCGGGACACCGCCCCGTAGGTGGGCTTCATGCCGGTGACGCCGCAGTAGGAGGCGGGCTGGCGGATGGAGCCGCCGGTATCGCTGCCCAGGGCGTACCAGCACTCCCGGGCGGCCACCGCCGCCGCCGCCCCGCCGGAGGAGCCGCCGGGCACCCGGCCCAAATCCCAGGGATTTTTCGCTGCGCCGTAGAAGGAGGTCTCTGTGGTGGAGCCCATGGCGAACTCGTCCATGTTCAGCTTGCCCAGGCTCACCGCCCCGGCCCCCGCCAGCTTCTCCATCACCGTGGCCTGGTAGGGGGGCAGGAAGTCCCCCATGATTTTGGAGGCGCAGGTGGTTTTCACCCCCAGGGTGCAGATATTGTCCTTGATGGCGGCGGGAACGCCGGTCAGGGGGCCGATGTCCTCCCCGGCCAGCAGGCGCCGCTGCGCCTGCTCCGCCTGTGCCAGGGCCTGCTCACCTGTGACGGTGATGAAGGCGTTGTTGCCGCGCTGCTGCCCTTCAATGGCGGACAGTGCCGCTTCGGTGGCTTCTTTCACGGACAGCTCCCCCTTGCGGAGGAGCCTGCCCAGCTCCACGGCGGAATAACTCAGTAGTTCTTGCATCGCTTCGGCACCTCCTGTCAGTCCACCGTCTTGGGTACGAAAAAGGCTTCCTCATCGTGGGCGGGGGCCCCGGCCAGCAGTCCGTCCCGGTTGGGGAACACCTCCACCTCGTCCTCCCGCAGCACGTTCTTCACCGGGAAGGTGTGGCTCATGGGTTCGATGTCAGAGGTGTCCAGAGTGTTTAAAACGTCCATATAGCCGATGATTTGCTCCAGCTGGGCGGTCATGGAGGCTTTTTCCTCCTCCGGCAGCTTCAGGCGGGACAGCTCGGAGACGTAGTCCACCAGCTCAGTCGTGATGTTCATGGTATTCGCTCCTTTTTCCGTTGTGATTCCGCCCTGGGGTCACGGCTCCAGCCGTGACAAATCCCTGGGAAACAGGCAGGCATAGCGCACATTGTCCAGCCCGCAAATCTTCATGGTCAGCCGCTCCAGGCCGATGCCCAGCCCGCCGTGGGGGGGCATACCGTGCTTGTGAATCATCAGGTAGCTCTCAAATTCCGCCGGATCCATATGCTTTTGGCGCATTTTGTCCACCTGCATCTGGTAGTCGTGAATCCGCTGGCCGCCGGTGGTGACCTCCATACCCCGGAACAGCAGGTCGAAGGACAGGGTGTATTTCGGGTTCTCCGGGTCGTCCATGGCGTAGAAGGGGCGCTTCTTCACCGGGTAGTCGGTGACGAACACGAAGTCCGCCCCGTACTCCTCTTTAAAGTAGCGGCCGATGTTGACCTCCTCCTCTGGCTCCAGGTCGTAGGGGTCGCGGATGGGGCGGCCATACTTGGCGGAAGCCAGCCGCTTGGCCTCGTCGAAGGGGCAGGAGGGGATGTTGTCCACATCGGGCAGGGTGATGTGGAGCCGCTCCAGGTCGGCGGCGTACTCCCGCCGGAGCAACTCCATGGCGTAGCGGAGGTAGCCCGCCTCCATCTCCATCACGTCCCGGTAGGAGTCGATATAGCCCATCTCAAAGTCCATGCTGGTGTACTCGTTCAGGTGGCGGGTGGTGTTGTGCTTCTCCGCCCGGAACACCGGGCCAACCTCGAATACCCGCTCGTAGACCCCCACCATCATCTGCTTGTAGAACTGGGGGGACTGGGTCAGGAAGGCCCGGGAGTTGAAATACTCCATGCGGAAGATGTTGGAGCCGACCTCCGCTCCGGCGTGGTCGATTTTGGGGGTGTTGATCTCGGTGAACTCCTGGCCGGTGAGGTACTCCCGGAAGGCCCGGCACAGTCC
>JAJQFX010000086.1 GCA_021200895.1 Clostridiales bacterium
TTCAAAAGGTTGAAGATCTGATTAACAACCGTCCAAGAAAGTGTCTCGGATGGAGGACCCCTGCTGAGGTGTTCTTCCAAAAGATAAAGTGTTGCACTTGATTGACAATCCGCCGTGCCTCCGCAAGGAGGCGGAGGGGTTTGCGCCGCCCCTACAAAAAAGGTAAAGATTTAGGCTTCACGCTCTACTACGAACCCCAGCCGTTTCTGGTTGGGGTTCGTAGTCATCTTCGGCACCGCCGTTAGGAGATAGGCATAAAATCTTCACATTCCATCTCCCGGTTTGCATTCATTTGTTCAGCTCCTATTGACCTCTGAACGGACAAAGTCCGGATCCTACGGTTCAAGATACCGTAAACCCAGAATAGATTATGCCAGTCATTGCCGATCTTGTTGGCCTTCTCTGGTGCGCTCTCTCCAGGCTTAACGGACTACCGCATATGATAGGCAATCATATCGTCATCCCTGTAGGACTTACCAGTGTAGGCAGCGCATTGCTGTTTGGAGAATAGAAAATTCAGAATCCACAATGCTGATGCATCAGTTCGGCTTCTTTTTTCCTTGCCCGAATCTCCTTTGAGGTTTTGATTTTTCGCCGCAGGCAGCAGTCACGGGAACCGTGACCGGAACTGTCCCTGACAGTGCCGCTGCAACCATGCTTGAATGGGAGCCAAATAGTGCAATGCTCCGATTGTGCGTCAGCCGAGGGTATGGGAAACCGGACTTCCCATCAAGAGAGCCGGTCGGTGTTTACTCTGAAAAGAGTAAGTGTCCGACAGGGAGAATCTTGCTTTTTCGTTTACTCTCCCTCATTAACCTGTGCGTTGGTCCCCACCCATGCACTCCAAGAGTTCCATAAGGTGCTGAAGGTACTCGCCTTTTGGGGATCCTTTTGCTCACATTTTACTTGATAAACACGCATCGTGATTCACAATAAATTGCATGAAAATTGATTTCTGTGGAAATTGACCGTCTTTCCTTTACAGTAAGTATAAATTATGATACAATAAAAGAATAAAACCTAACAGGAGAGGTGGGGAGATATATGGGAATCACGTTGCAGGGTAACGATGCACTGAAGCTGCTGGAGTTGCTGGGGAAGATGGATGGAGAGTATGTACCAAAGGAGGAAGAACGGGCGTATCTAAGTGAAATAGAGAACCTTGTCCTTTCCCAAGAGGAAATCAGCACTTTGCCGGAGGCTATTGGTACCCTAATCAATTTGCAGTTCCTGGATCTTTCCGACACGCTAGTCAGTACATTACCAGATCACTTTGGTATCTTAACTAATTTGCAGTGGCTTAACCTAGGCTTTACAAAAATCACTGCCTTGCCGGAGTTTATCGGCAATCTCTCCAATTTACAGGTGCTGAATCTTTCCGGCACACAAATCAGAACCCTGCCGGAATCTATCGGTAACCTTTCCAATTTGCAGTCGCTTGACCTTTTTCATGCACAAATCAGCATCTTACCGGAATGCATCGGTAAGCTGTCCAACTTGCAGTTTCTCGACATTTCCCACACAAAAATTAATACCATACCGGAATCCATCGGTAAACTGTCCAATTTGCATCAACTATGTCTCTCCAACACATTAATCAGCACCTTACCGAAATCCATCGATAGCCGGTCCAATTTGCGGGAGCTTGACCTTTCCGGCACACAAATCAGAACCTTGCCGGAGTGCATCAGCAACTTAAAGCGTTTACAGAAGCTTTTTCTTTACGATACAACAATCAGCACTCTACCGGAGTTTATCGGCAATCTCTCCAATTTACAGGTGCTGAATCTTTCCGGCACACAAATCAGAACCCTGCCGGAATCCATTGACAAACTAATCGATTTACAGCAGCTGACCCTTTCCCACACACAAATCAACGCCCTGCCGGAACGAATCAGGGTGTTAATCAATTTACAGTATTTGGGTCTGTCTGATTTGCACCTACAGCAAATTCCCAAAAGCATTTTCAATCTTGGTCTAAATTTTTCTTTTGAGAATCTTTCTCCGTTTCATGTAAAAAAAGGAATCAATCTTTATCACACCACCCTCTCCACCCAATCCATCAGCCTGTTCCACCAGCCCCGTAAACTGATTCAAGCCTACTATGACGCGCCAAAAGTCACCATCAACGATGCCAAGGTCATCTTCCTGGGAGACGGAGGCGTGGGCAAGACCCGCACCATCAAACGATTGCTGAACGGCGGCGAGCCGGGTGACTACCCAACTGAACTGACGCCGGGCATTGAAATCACCGACTATTCCACCACCTATGACGGCCACCCCGTTGACCTCCGCGTCTGGGACTTCGGCGGCCAGGAGATTATGCACGCAATGCACCGCTGTTTCCTGACAGACCGCACCTGCTACGTGGTGATGGTCAGCAATCGGTTCGGCAACCGCACCCGGCGGGCCAGGTACTGGCTGAAAACCATCGAAAGCTTTGCCAAAAACTGCCCCGTTATCTTGGCGGTGAACCTGTGGGACACCGATGAGGGCATCGACGGCGTCAACGGGGAACTGCTGGCGGAGGAATTCCCCAACGTCAAAAAAATTATCACCTATTCCGCGAAAGGCTCCGACAAAGATCACTTCAACCGCCTGACCGAGGCCATTGTGGAGCAGGCCAACCGGTTGGATAGCTGCGGGATGGAGTTCCCGGAAAGCTGGGCCAACATCCGCGCCGACCTGTCAAAGCGGGCGGAAACCGAGCGGTACATCAGTAAGGCGGATTACCTTTCGATTTGTGCGAAAAACAGCGAGAGTGACCCGCAGATCTGTAGCTGGCTGCTGGAGTGGTTCAACGACCTGGGGGTCTGTTTCAGCTATCACACCGGCAAAACCAGCGGACAGGAGTTGGAGAACTACCAGGTGCTGGATCCCAAGTGGCTGGTGAACGCGGTCTACCTCATCATCAACAAAGGTGGTATTTTTGCCCAACAGGGTGTCCTTACCCTGAAGGGAGTTTGGAGTATTCTCATGAGCGGCGGGGGAACCGATGCTGGTGCAGTCTATAAGAAACCGGAGTGCGCTTACATTTTGGAAGTCATGCGGAAGTTCCGCCTCTCCTATCCGGACAACGAGGAATCCGAGTTCATCCCCGCTCTCTGCCCGGATGAATGGGAAAAAATGCCCCAGACCGAGGGCTGGGATAGCCATGTGACCTACGAGATGCGGTACAAATATCTGCCGGACAGCGTCCTCCACCGGCTGATAATTTACGGCAAGGAAAAACACCTGTTGGAGCAGGTTTGGAGCGGCGGGATGGAGCTTTCCAATGACTTTGACCAATACCATGCGGTCATTTACCTGCGAGCGGAAGCTTCCACACTGGAAATCAACGCCTACGCAAAAGGGAACCGGAGGCCTTGGGCGCTTTTGGATGCCCTGCGAAAGGAATTGGAAGAAATCAACAAAGACCTGAACTTAAATGCGGAGGATGTCATTGTCATCAAGACGAACAAACAGACTGCCCAATTCCCGGTGGAATCAGTGCTGAAGGCAGTGGAGCAGCATATTCCCACCCTGTACGCCATGGACGATGGAGAACTGGAGGAGTATCGGGTCAACGACATTTTAGGTGCCGCCTTTGATATGAACAAGGTGGAGAAAGAAAAGAAAAAAGCAGAGGGGGAAAAATGGCCTATGCCGAAAGAAAATATTTCAGGCGGTGATACCTATATAACCAATAATTATTATGGAGAGAATAACGGCAACCAGTATGTTAACTCCACTGTTAACTACACCTCAGAGGCCGCCGAGAATCTTTTAAGGCAGGTTCTCGACAACCAAGAGCGTGTGACTGAGCAGTTCATGGACACACTGCTGGAAGTTTTGCGGGAGAGCCAGAAGCAGCCGGTGCAAAAGCTTGTGGCCGAGGTGGATGCCGCACCGAAAAAGAGCCGCTGGAAGACGTTCTGCGGCTGGCTCAACGGCAGCGTCGATTTTGCAGCTAATTTGGTTGCAATAGCAGGAGCCGCTGCGCCACATCTAGACGAATTGCAGCAGGCAGCAAGTACGTTTCTGACCTGACTTTGAGATGTCACTTACCTATATAAGACACGGAGCCGATATTTATATTGGCGCTATCTGTCGTTTGCTGACCCTTAACACGCTCGTTTTTGGTCAATGTTACAAAACGCACTCAAATCATTGATTAGAATTCCCTTTTAACTTGAGATACTTTTCGGCGGGGAGGGCTTGAGATTAAATGTTAATACATATGCAAGATGTAAATTTTGGAGAGGCTATTTTGTTACAACAGGAAGATGACAACAATCAAAAGCATCAGCTGTTGGTTGATTGTGGAGCAAAATTTGAACATAACGGCGTTACTGCTGCAAGTGCGGTTCGGGATTTGTTAGATGCTTCGGGCAAAGCTGCGCTTGTTACTCACTTCGATGAAGATCACTATAGATGGGAACGGGACAGTCGAGAGTAGGTCTGTCACATTCAGAGTCATTGCAGAGTATAAAATCAGCGTTGCTCCAGAAAACGGAACTTATCCGTGGCACCGTAAGTATCGTAATTTATAGTGGGGATAAGGATAAGATTACGATTTATGATTAGAAATTTGCTTTTTTCCTTTGTATAGGATGCCAAACCTGTTATGAGACCATGCCAAAACAACGCTGCCGAACCAGAAGTTCAAAAATCTGTATGCCGCTTGGAACGCCCTGATGAACCGAATTTTCATTGCTATTCTTGATTTCTGCGCCCATTGGCGCTAAGGCGAAAACAAGGCGGCAACGGATAAAGCCGTTGCCGCCTGATAAAATTTCGCTCTGTTTTGCACTGCGATATGGGGTTTACACAGAATTTGGAATAGGCCCCCTCTGTAACCACAGGTACTTTCAGAAGTTTCCTCGGATAATTGAATATCTGGGATAATGCGCCCTTACAAGTAAGGGATATGATTTGTTAACCATCAGATGATTCTTTTCTCCCATACTCAATCGGGGGTTCCGCTACCATTTGGAGTTTGCTGTCGGTGTCGAACTCATAAGTCACGCTATCCTGCTTCGCCTTAAACGTCCCGCCAATCCCAAAGAACCGTTCAAAGAACGCTTTCAGCTTATCAATGACCGTCTGCTTCTTCTTCGCACGTCCGCCGCCAAAGCGGGAGACTGGCGGCATCAGCTTATCGATGTCCGTCCCGGTTGTTCTGACCTCACCATCACGGAAAGCGTTCTCGACGAATTTTCGGGTCTCCGGCTCCTTCAAATTTTCGTCCTGGATGATTTGGCCGAGTTGCCGCTCCCGTTCTTCAGCAACATAGGTCTGCCATTCGCCCATAACATCCTCGACTTCGTTCAGGTTCCCAATAAAGGTTTCAATCAGTTCCTTCTTGCTACGCAGTTCTGGGCTGACGTCCACAGCCTTGCGAATGGTGACAAGGACTTCCTTGTCCTCACAATGGCTGCTGTGATACTTGGCAACCAGCATCAGGATGTAATCAATGTTGATCTCGATCTGCTTGATCAGTTCTATCTCGAAAACAACATCATCCGTGATGTCCTTTTTGTCTTTGCCGGGTCTGTGCCACTCGTCCCGCAAATCCTGATACCGTCCGAGGTAGTCCTGCAAATCACGCTCGTTAATCAGTTCCTTGCCCTTAAACTCGTCAAAGGAGGAGAGCAGGTTCCGCATTCTCAGGATGAAGCCGAACAGCAGAATAAACTCTTTCTGATTCTGTTCCCCGATGATTTGCGGCTCGGAAAGCGGATACTTTGTCTCCAGTTCCTCGATCATCTCCACATAGCCAGGCCTCGGCTTGTCATCGGGGCCGACATAGCCGTTGTAGTAGTCCTCAAATTTTTTCAGAAGGACAACGCCGCCAGCGTCTTTGTCTCCGAACAAGGAGATTGCATCGTCCACTCGCTTTTGCAGATTGCGGAAGCAGACGATATTACCAAAGGTTTTGATGGAGTTCAAAATACGGTTGGCTCTGGAAAATGCCTGGATCAGTCCGTGCATTTTCAAATTCTTGTCCACCCACAGCGTATTCAGCGTGGTAGCGTCGAAGCCGGTCAGGAACATATTGACCACGATGAGCAGGTCAAGCTCCTTGTTCTGCATGCGGAGAGAAACGTCTTTATAATAGCTCTGGAAACGCTCACCGTCCGTGCTGTAATTGGTGTGGAACATTTCGTTATAGTCACGGATAGCGTCATCCAGGAAGTCACGGGAGGTCTGATCAAGCCCGCTGGTGTCCTCTGAGTTTTCTTCATCCAGGATACCATCTGCCTCGGCTTCATTGGCTCCATAGCTGTAAATAACGGCGATGCGCAGCGCCTTGGTCGGGTCGGCGGCCATCTGCTTCTGAAACTCCCGATAGTATTTCATGGCAACTGGCACAGAGGCCACAGCGAAGATAGAATTGAAGCCGCTGACCCGCTGCTTTGCCTTGATCTCCTCTACGGTGCCGTTCTTGCCGGAGGCCACCTCGGAGATGTTTTGCAGGACGGAAAACTCAAAGGCCTTGTCGCCACGATAGGTTTTCTGGTCAAAGTGTTCCAGAATATATTTTGTGACGAGGGCGATCCGCTCCGGCGACTCCAGCGCCTTTTTGCGGTCAGTGTCCCAGACATCTTCATCGTCAATGTCGGCGTCCACGTCCATCGTTTTGATATAATCCACCCGGAAGGGCAGCACATTTTTATCGTTGATGGCATCCACGATGGTATAGGCGTGAAGCTGGTCGCCAAAGGTCTGCGCCGTCGTAAAGAACTGGGGATTGCGGACAGTGCCGGTGTTGGCCGCAAAAATCGGCGTACCGGTAAAGCCGAAGATATGATATTTCTTAAAACTCTTGACAATGGCTGTGTGCATATCCCCGAATTGACTGCGGTGGCACTCGTCGAAGATAATGACTACCCGCTTGGTATACGCCTCGTGGGTCTTGTATTTCTTGATGAATGCGGACAACTTCTGAATGGTGGTGATGATGATTTTAGCGTTCGGGTCACGAAGCTGCCGTTCCAGAACCACAGAGGAGGTGTTGCTGTTGGCTGCACCCTTCTCGAAGCGGTCATATTCCTTCATGGTCTGGTAGTCCAGGTCTTTCCGGTCAACGACAAACAACACCTTGTCGATATAGGGGAGTTGGGAGGCCAGCCGTGCCGTCTTGAAAGAGGTCAGCGTCTTGCCGGAGCCGGTGGTGTGCCAGATATAGCCGCCGCCCTCGATGGTTCCGTACTTCTTATAATTGTTGGCGATCTCAATGCGGTTCAGGATGCGCTCCGTCGCCGTGATCTGATAAGGCCGCATGACCATCAGCATATTTTCTGCCGTGAAGATGCAGTATTTTGTCAGGATATTCAGGATAGTGTGCCGGGCAAAGAATGTCCTGGTAAAGTCAATCAAATCGGGAATGACCTTATTCTTGGCGTCGGCCCAGAAGGACGTAAACTCAAAGCTGTTGCTGGTCTTTTCCTTCTTGCTGTTCCTGGCGTTTGTATCCTTGATGGCGTTGAAGCGGGTGGAGTTGGAGTAATACTTGGTGTTCGTTCCGTTGGAAATGACGAAGATCTGCACATACTCATACAGGCCGCAGCCAGCCCAGAAGGAGTCCCGCTGATAGCGGTTGATCTGGTTGAACGCCTCCCGAATAGGAACGCCCCGGCGCTTTAGCTCCACATGAACCAGCGGCAACCCGTTGACCAGAATGGTCACATCATAGCGGTTGTCGTGCCGTGCGCCGTCGTCCTGGTTGACCTCATACTGGTTGATGACCTGGAGACGGTTGTTGTGGATATTCTTCTTGTCAATCAGGGAGATGTTCTTCGTGCTGCCGTCGTCCCGCTTCAGCACCTGTACATAGTCCTCCTGAATCTTCCGGGTCTTCTCCACGATATGCTCCGTCGGGTTGGCAATGGCGTCCTTGAAGAACCGCTCCCACTCGGCATCAGAGAAGCGATAATCGTTCAGCTGCTCCAGCTGCGCCCGGAGGTTGGCGATTAGATCGGCCTCGGTGTGAATGGGCAGATAGGTGTAACCCTGTTCCCCCAGCAGACGGATAAACTCCCGCTCCAGCGCCGCCTCGCTCTGGTAGCTGTCAGAGCGGGCGGTGACTGGCTCATATTCGGTGACTACGGTGTTTTCACTGGTGGCAGCGACGATGTTAAAATACGGCATGGCTGCACCTCCTATCTCTCTGTTCTTAGACAGCCTTTTCCTTAAAGGTCAACAATTTATCACGGTAGTATTCATACTGCTTCTGGCGGGCCTCGATTTCGGCGGGGAGGCCGGAAGACAGGTCGTTGCATAGAGCGTCAAAGCGGTCAAGGGTTGCAGCTAAGTCAACCTGTTTTTCGTAACATGGGACAGGAATTTTAATGTCCATAATTGCATCGC
>JAJQFX010000223.1 GCA_021200895.1 Clostridiales bacterium
CAACCGGTGGCAGAGGAGCCTGCGCAGAACCCATAAGAGAAGGAGAACACAAACCATGAAAATCGGCGTAACTGAACTTATCGTCATTCTGCTTATCGTCATCGTCATCTTCGGCCCCACCCAGATCCCCAAGCTGACCAAAATGCTGGGCAGCAGCATCAAGAACCTGCGGGAGGGCCTGAACGGCGGCGAGGAAAAGACGGCGGAGGAGAGCAAGTCCACGGATGAACAGGCGTAAGGCAGAGCAGAGGCCCGACGGAGGCGAAATGAGCCTCGGCGGGCACCTGAAGGAGCTGCGCAGCCGCATCCTGGTCTGCATCGTCTGCCTGGTCGTGGGGGCGCTGGTCTGCCTGGCCTTTGCCCCGAACATCGTGGAGCAGCTCACCAACCTTGGCAAGGGGTATGGATACCAATATGTGTACATCGCCCCCAGGAGCTGCTGATGGTGCAGCTCTCCGTGGCGGCCATCGGCGGGCTGGTGATCTGCTCCCCTGTGCTGTTATACGAGGTGTACGCCTTCTGCGCCCCCGGCCTGAAACGGACGGAGCGGCTGACCTTCGCCCTGGCGGTGGGGTTCGGCGTGGTGTGCTTCTGCGTGGGGGTGCTGTTCGCCTACAAGGTGACGGTCCCCTTTATGCTGTACTTCCTCATCAACCTCAGCGTGGGGACGGACGTGACCTCCGCCATCAGCATCGAGAGCTACGTCAACTTCCTGCTGACCGTGTTCGTGATTTTTGGCGCGGTGTTTGAACTGCCGGTGCTGTCGGTGGTGCTGACCCGGCTGGGGGCATTGAGGCCGGAGTGGCTGGCCAAATCTCGGAAGGTGCTGGTGGTGGTGATTTTCTTTGTGGCCGCCCTCATCACCCCGCCGGATATTCTGTCCCAAATCATGGTGGCGCTGCCCATGCTGGCCCTGTTTGAGCTGAGCATTTTCCTGTGCAGGCTGACCGCCAAAGGGCGAAAGGGGCAGACTGCTGACCAGGCCGGATAAGCGCCCTTATCAGTCGTACTGATTACATTGTATATTAGCGGCAGAGGGTATGCCGCTTTTATAAAAATCCTAGCAATTCCCGTATTATATTGCTACAGGAGGAATTTTGAGAGATGGCAAACAACCCAATTTCACGCAGAGACTTTATCAAAGGTATTGCAGCTGGGGCGGTCAGCGTGGCCACCCTGGGGGTGCTGCAAGCCGTTGAAAACGCATCGTCCGCCGCTGGCGGCAGTGCGGCCGCGTCCACTGGCAGCGCCGCCGCATCGTCCGGCGTCACTGGAGAGGCGATTTATACCCCCGGCACCTACACCGCCACCGCCAAGGGCATTTCCAGCGACGTGACCGTCACCATGACCTTTGACGAGACCAGCATCACCGACGTGCAAATCGATGTCTCCGGCGAGACGGCGGACATCGGCGCAGTGGTGGGGGACGATATGGCCGCCGCCATTCTGGAGCAGCAGACCTGCGACGTGGATGGCATTTCCGGCGCCACCGTCACCTGTGACGCGGTGAAAACCGCCGCCGCCGACTGTATGTCTCAGGCCAGCGGCACCACCGTCACCGTGACCGCTGCCGAGGAGGAGTCTGCCTCCGCCGACTGGCTGGGGGAGGCCCCTGACATCGCGGAGAGCGACATCACCGAGACGGTGGACACCGAAGTCCTGGTGGTGGGCTGCGGCTCCGGCGGCTGGATTGCCGCCATGACCGCCGCCGAGGAGGGCGCGAAGGTGCTGGTGGTGGAGAAGAACGAATCCCCCACCGGCCCCAGAGAGGACATCGGCGCTATCAACTCCAAGCTCCAGCTGGCCTCCTTTGCGGAGTACCCGGAGTTTGAAATCGACAAGATGGAGGCCATGCAGGACATCGTCCGCTACGGCGCGGGCTATGTGGACTATGACCTCATCCGCTGCTGGGCGGACAACAGCGGCGAGATGGTGGACTGGCTCACCGACCTGCTGGAGTCCACCGGCAACTGGTACATGAGCCTGGAGGGCGGCGTTGGCGACACCAGCGACCCCGGCCGGGACAAGGCCTACGCCACCGGCCACAGCCCCCACACCACCGACTCCGCCCCGGAGGACACCACCCTGAACTCCACCTTCCAGGCCCACTGTGACGACCTGGGGGTGGACTGGAAGCTGTCCACCGCCCTGGTGAAGCTGGAGCAGGACGACAGCGGCAAGGTCACCGGCATCATCGCCCAGGACCAGACCGACCAGCACTACATCCGCATCAACGCCTCCAAGGGCGTCATCATGTGTACCGGCGGCTACGCCACCAACACGGAAATGCTCCAGGCCCTCCAGCCCCAGACCCTGGCCATGAAAATCAACTACAGCCTGGGCTCCACCTGCGACGGTTCCGGCATCAAGGCCATGCTGTGGGCCGGGGCGGCTATGGACCCCACCCACGCCTCCATGATGTTCAACCGCTGCTGCTGCCTCCCCACCGAGACGGCGGGGTACAAGACTAACGGCAAGTGGTTCTGGTTTGGCGAGCAGCCCTTCCTGAAGGTGAACCTGAACGGCCAGCGGTTCTGCAACGAGTCCGGCCCCTACGAGTTTATGCTGCACTCCATGTATATGCAGCCTGACCATACCTATTGCGACATCTTTGACGCCAACAACCAGCAGTACGCCGAGCAGTTTGACGAGGTGGGCTGTTGCCGCCTGTTCGCCTTCCCCAACGGGGCGCTGTCCAACATGACCTATGACTATATCTGGTCCCGGAACGAGGCCCTCATCGAGGACGGCTACCTCCAGCAGGCGGACACCCTGGAGGAGCTGGCGGAAAAGCTGAATATCCCTGCCGACACCTTCGTCGCCACCGTAGAGCGGTACAATGAGCTGTGCTACAACGGCAAGGACGAGGACTACGGCAAGGAGGCCCACCGCATGACGCCGGTGGACACCGCCCCCTACTACGGCATCCGCACGGGGGCCTGGCATCTGACCACATTGAACGGATGCCGTATCAACACCGATATGCAGGTCATTCGGGAGGATGGCACCGCCATCGAGGGGCTGTACGCCACAGGCGACTGCTCTGGCGGCTTCTTCGCCACCACCTACCCCAACCTGTTTACGGGCCTGGCCTGCGGCCGAACCATGACCTTTGGCCGCCGGGCAGCGCAAATCGTGGCCAACCTCTGAGGTCCTCAAAAAGACAGCCCTGACCGTGGGGGTGTAGGGGAAGGAACCTGACGTTGACCCAATGTTCGTGAAAGGAGAAGCGTATGGCAAAATCAAAAATCCGAGGTGGGGTTCATCCCAAAGGGTGCAAAGAGCTCAGCAACGGCGCCGCCACCGTCCCTTATCAGGCAAAGGGCGAGCTGGTGTTCCCGCTGAGCCAGCACATTGGGAAACCCGCCGTCCCCATCGTCAAGAAAGGCGATACCGTCCTGGCTGGGCAGACCATTGCCAAAGCGGACGGGTTCATCTCCGCCCCCATCATCTCCTCTGGCTCCGGCAAGGTGAAGAGCATCGAGCCGCGGCTGACCTCCGCCGGGGTCATGGCCCAGTGCATCGTCATTGACAACGACGGGCAGTACACTCTGGACCCCTCCGTCGGGCAGAAGTGTGACTACACCAAGCTCTCCAGCCAGGAGATTTTGGACAAGGTGCAGGCTGCCGGTATCGTGGGCCTGGGCGGCGCAGGCTTCCCCACCCACGCCAAGCTGGCCCCCAAGAACCCGGAGGAAATCGAGTACGTCATCGCCAACGGCGCAGAGTGCGAACCCTACATCACCTGTGACGACCGGCTGATGCAGGAGCATCCCGACTGGGTGGTAATGGGCCTGAAGGTGGTGCTCCAGCTGTTCCCCAACGCCAAGGGCGTCATCGCCATTGAGGACAACAAGCCCGCCGCCATCGCCGCCATGCAGAAGGCCGTACAGGGTGACGACCGCCTCTCCGTGCTGGAGCTGGAGACCCGGTACCCCCAGGGCGGTGAGCGCGGCCTGGTACATGCGGTCACCGGCCAGTGGCTGGGAGGCGGCGGCGCGCTGCCTGCCACCCTGGGCTGCATTGTGGACAACGTCACCACCCTCTCCGCCATCTATCAGGCAGTGTGCGAGGGTATGCCGCTGATGGAGAAGGGCTTCACCGTCTCCGGCGACGCGGTAGCCAATCCCGGCAACTTTATGATCAAGCTGGGCACCTCCCTCCAGGAGGTGCTGGACGCGGCGGGCGGCCTGAAGGCCGAGGCCAAGAAGGCCCTGCTGGGCGGCCCCATGATGGGCACCGCTATCAGCAGCTACGACGTGCCCATCGTCAAGGCCAACAACGCCCTGCTGTGCATGACCCGTGACGAGGTGGAGGAGGCGGACAAGCTGATGACCGCCTGCATCCGCTGCGGACGGTGCGGCACCGCCTGCCCCATGGGCCTTATCCCCCAGATGATGGCGGTGGCGGCCAAGAATAAGGACTACGCCCGCTATGACCAGCTCCATGGCACCGACTGCATTGCCTGCGGCAGCTGCACTTACATCTGCCCGGCCAAGCGTCCGCTGACCCAGCTGTTCAAACAAACCAAGCCTGTCGTGCTGGGGCTCAAGCGCGAAGGCAAGCTGTGAGGAGGGATTTAGAATGGAAAAAATGCTGAACGTGTCCTCCTCTCCCCATCTGAGAGACAGTAAGCTGACCACTGGACACGTCATGTACGACGTGATCATCGCCCTGATGCCGGTCACCATCTTCGGTATCTATCACTTTGGCTTCCACGCCTTCCTGGTGCTGGCGGTCAGCATCGTCACCGCCGTGGTGACGGAGTTCCTCTTTGACCTGGCCACCCACCATCCCAACACCGTGAAGGACGGCTCCGCGGTGCTGACCGGCCTGCTGCTGGGCCTGTGCTGCTCCCCCACCGTCCCCCTGTACATTCCCTTCCTGGGCAGCCTGTTTGCCATCGCTCTGGTGAAGTGCGCCTTCGGCGGCCTGGGTCAGAACTTTATGAACCCGGCACTGGCAGGCCGCTGCTTCCTGCTGCTGTCCTTCAGCTCCGCCATGACCAGCTACAGCGTGGACGGCACCTCCAGCGCCACCCCGCTGGCCATCCTGGAGGAGGGCGGCACGGTGGACGTGCTGGATATGTTCCTGGGCTTCACCGACGGCACCATCTGCATCAGCATCGCCGCCATGCTCATCGGCGGGGCCTATCTGCTCATCACCAAGGGCATCACCTGGCACATCCCCGTGGCCTATGTGGGCAGCTTCCTGATTTGCATGATCGCCTTCGGCGGTCAGGGCTTTGACCCCATGTTCCTGCTGGTCCACCTGTGCGGCGGCGGTATCGTCTTTGGCGCCCTGTTCATGGCCACCGACCCCGTCACCAGCCCGGTCACCGGTATGGGGCAGCTGATTTACGGCGCGGTCATCGGCGTGCTGACGGCGGTGTTCCGCGTGTTCGGCAGCTCCGCCGAGAGCGTCAGCTACGCCATCATCCTGGGCAACCTGGTGACCCCCCTCATCGACCGCTGGGTGGTACCCAAGCCCTACGGCATCGGGGACGGCACCAAGAAGGAAGCCTCCGACCAGCCCAGGAAGTTCCCCAAGGCCGCCATTACCCTGGCCTGCATCACCCTGATTGCCGGTCTGGCCCTGGGCCTGGTGAACTTTATGACCGCGGACATCATCGAGGAGCAGAACGCCGCCGCCAAGGCCGCCTCCTATGTGGAGGTCATCCCCACTGCGGATGAGGTCAACTATGACGACGACCTGACCGCCCTGGTGGAGGACGCCGCTGCCGCCAGCGATTACTACGCTGACAGCGCCTTCGGCAAGGTCAAGGTCAACGAGGCCGTGGTAGGCACTGACGCCTCCGGCAACGTGGTGGGCTACGCCATCAGCGTCAGCACTGCCGACGGCTATGGCGACAGCATCACCCTCAGCGTAGGTATCGACACAGAAGGCACCATCCTGGGCCTGTCCTTCACCGAGCTGGAAGAGACTGCCGGCCTGGGTATGCGGGCGGACGAGGACAGCTTTAAGAGCCAGTTCGTTGGCGTCCAGGTGGACTCCTTCACCCTGAATAAGAGCGGCGGCTCCACGGCGGATGATGAAATCGACTCCATCTCCGGCGCGTCCACCACCTCCGGCGCAGTGGTCAACGCGGTGAACGCCGCCATCGACTTCTTCGCCAACTACATCCAGTAAAGGAGGGGACAAATTTTATGAATCCGTATGTGGAACGAATTTACAACGGTATCGTGAAGGAAAATCCGGTATTCATTATGATGCTGGGTATGTGTCCGGCCCTGGCCGTGACTACCTCCGCTACCAACGGCTTTGGCATGGGCATCAGCACTACGGTGGTGCTGATTATGTCCAACCTGATTATCTCCCTGCTGCGGAAGGTCATCCCTGACCAGGTGCGTCTGCCGGCCTACATCGTCATTGTCGCCTCCCTGGTGACGGTGGTGCAGCTGCTGATTCAGGCGTACATTCCGGTGCTGTACTCCGCCCTGGGCATTTACATCCCACTCATCGTGGTGAACTGCATCATCCTGGGCCGGGCTGAGGCTTACGCCGCCAAGAATCCCCCGCTGCTGTCCGTCATGGACGGCGTGGGCATGGGCCTGGGCTTCACCGTGGGCCTGACCATCCTGGGCCTCCTGCGGGAGCTGTTTGGGGCCGGTACCGCCTTCGGCATCCAAATCATGCCCGACGCCTATCAGCCCATCGCCGTGCTGACCCAGGCCCCCGGCGCCTTCCTGGTGCTGGCCCTGATCATCGCCGTGATGAACGCCTTCAGCATTAAGACCGCCGCCAATGACAAGGTGGAGGGCTGCGACGGCTGCTGCGCCACCTGCCAGCAGAAGTGCGCTGATGAGAAGAAGGAGGGTGAGACCGTATGACGCTGATTATGATTATCGTGACCTCCGCCCTGATTAACAACGTGGTGCTGAACCAGTTCCTGGGTCTCTGCTCCTTCCTGGGCGTGTCCAAGCAAATCAAGACCTCCGCCAGCCTGGGCGCGGCAGTCATCTTCGTTATGACCATCGCCTCCGCCGTGGCGAACCTGCTGTACACCTTCGTGCTGGAACCGCTGGGCCTGGAGTATCTGCAAACCATCGTCTTCATCCTGGTCATCGCCGCCCTGGTGCAGGTGGTGGAGATGTTCCTGAAGAAGTCCATGCCCGCCCTGCACAGCGCCCTGGGCATTTACCTGCCGCTGATTACCACCAACTGCGCCGTGCTGGGCGTGGCCCTGAACAACGTCACCGACGGCTACGGCTTTGTGGAGAGCGTTATCTGCGGCTTCGGCACCGCCGTGGGCTTCACCCTGGCTATCGTGCTGCTGGCTGGCATCCGTGAGCGGCTGGAGAGCAATGACAATGTCCCCAAGGCCTTCCAGGGCGCGCCCCTGGTGCTGCTGAGCGCTGCGCTGATGGCTATCGCCTTCTGCGGCTTCGGCGGCCTGGCGTGAGAAAAGGAGGAACAGAGTATGACTATGATTCTCAGCAGCGTTCTGGTCCTCGCCATCGTCGGCCTGTTGGTGGGCCTGATGCTGGTCTTCGTGGGCAACAAGTTCAAGGTGGAAGTGGACGAGCGGGAAGCCGCCGTCCGGGACTGCCTCCCCGGCAACAACTGCGGCGGCTGCGGCTACGCAGGCTGCGACGCGGTGGCGGCCGCCATCGTCAAGGGGGAAGCCCCTGTGACGGCCTGCCCCGTAGGCGGCCAGGCCGTGGCGGATAAAATCTCCGCCATCATGGGCGTCACCGCTGGAGACGGCGCGGACAAGAAGGTGGCCTTCGTCAAGTGCGCCGGCACCTGTGACAAGGCTAAGAACAACTGCAACTATGTGGGCATCCAGACCTGCGAGGCGGCGGCCATCATCCCCGGCAAGGGGAGCAAGGCCTGCCAGCAGGGCTGCCTGGGCTTCGGCAGCTGCGTGGCCGCCTGCCAGTTTGACGCCATCCATGTGGTGAACGGCGTGGCCGTGGTGGACCGCTCCAAGTGCGTGGCCTGCGGCAGCTGCGTCAAGGCCTGCCCCCAGAAGCTGATTGAGCTGGTGCCCGACAAGAGCACCTACGCCGTCCAGTGCAGCAACCAGGAGAAGGCTAAGACCGTCAAGGCCCAGTGCGACGTGGGCTGCCTGGGCTGCGGCCTGTGCGTCCGTCAGTGCGAGGAGGGGGCCATCGCCCTCCAGGGCAACGTGGCGAAAATCGACTACGAGAAGTGCGTGGGCTGCGGCAAGTGCGCCGCCAAGTGCCCGGCAAAAATCATTCGCATGAGATAATCCCGCCTGAACAGACAGGGGCGGGGGGGTGGTTGGGCACAGCAGCGGCCCGGATTTTTGGACGCGGAACACAGGCGGCCCGACAAAAGCCCGGTGTCATATACACCACGA
>JAJQFX010000293.1:0-2067 GCA_021200895.1 Clostridiales bacterium
ACTTCTCTACTTTTTATTCGGGGGAGAGGGGTCATATCATTTTAGCACATACAAAAGCAAGACAAAAAATTCTCAAAAACAGTTGCAATTCCCGCCGGGATGTGCTATTATAATTGTTGCTTTGTAGAAAACTAGCTTTATCTTTTAATGAGAGAGGTGAACCAATTATGAAAGCAGGGATCCATCCTGATTATCAGCAGACCACCATTCGCTGCGCTTGCGGCGCTGTCTACCCCACCGGCTCCACCAAGAAGGACATCCGCGTGGAGGTATGCGCCAAGTGTCACCCCTTCTTTACCGGAAAGCAGAAGATGGTGGATACAGGTGGTCGTGTCAGCCGCTTCAATAAGAAGTTCGGTCTGGACAAGTGACTTGTATGTGAAAAACGCTGCACTGAACGAGGGTGCGGCGTTTTTTCCATCTGTGGCAATCTTTGCCCGTATTTTATCAGTTGGAGGGAACCAGTATGATTCAGAAAATCGACCCGAAGGACATCACCAGAAACCCATTTACCATGATTGCCGACGACTGGATGCTGATCACCGCCGGGAATCAGGAGAAGTGCAACACCATGACGGCCAGCTGGGGCGGCGTGGGCATCCTGTGGGGCAAGCCGGTGGCCACCTGCTATATCCGCCCCCAGCGGTACACCAAGGAGTTTGTGGACAGGGAGGGCTACTTCACCCTGTCCGTCCTGCCGAAGGAGTACCGGAAGGCCCTGGCATTCTGCGGCTCCAAGTCCGGCCGGGACTATGACAAGTTTGCCGAAACCGGCCTGACCCCCGCCTATGCCGACTGCGGCGCACCCTATATCGCCCAGGCGGAGCTGGTGCTGGTGTGCAAAAAGCTGTACGCCCAGGAGCTGGGGCCGGAGCATCTCACCGACCCCGCTATCGACGCCCAGCATTACCCCGACCACGACTGGCACACCATGTATATCGGTGAGATCGTGGAGGCCTATCAAAAATAATTGCCGCTCCTGCCGCCCCGTGGGGCAGCGCGGCAGAACGGAGAAGTTTCACACAATGACAGAGACGACTTTACAGGAATCCAACATCAACCGGGCGGTGCTGGTGGGCCTCTCCGCCCACAACCTCCGCCGGGAGGACAATTCCAGCGACACCACCATGGAGGAGCTGCAGGCCCTTTTGGAGACGGCTGGGGGCGAGACCCTGGCCGTCGTCCTCCAGAACCGGGACACCCCGGACTCCCGCACCTTCATCGGGGAGGGCAAGGTAGTCGAGGTGAAGGAGCTGGCCCACAACCTGGGGGCCGACCTGGTGGTGTTTGACAACGAGCTGTCCCCCGCCCAGGTGCGGGTGCTGACGGAGGAATTGGAACTCCACGTCATGGACCGGGCGGCGCTGATTCTGGACATCTTCGCCCAGCGGGCCCGCACCAGCGAGGGCCGGCTCCAGGTGGAGTTGGCCCAGTACAAGTATATGCTACCCCGGCTCACCGGTATGTGGACCCATCTGGTGCGGCAGAACGCCGCAGGAGGAAAGTCCCCCATCGGCACCCGTGGCCCCGGCGAGACTCAGCTGGAGACCGACCGCCGTCACATCCGCCGGAAGATCCAGAAGCTGGAGGAAAACCTGGCGGAGGTGCGCCGGGTGCGGGCCGTCCAGCGGGACCGGCGGGAGAAGAACGAGGTGCCGGTGGTGGCCATCATCGGCTACACCAACGCGGGGAAGTCCACCCTCCTGAACCGGCTCACCGGCAGCGATATTCCCGCCAATGACCGGCTGTTTGATACCCTGGACACCACCACCCGGATGCTGGAGCTGTCCGACACCTGCACGGTGCTGATTTCCGACACGGTGGGCTTCATCCGCAAGCTGCCCACCCATCTGGTGGAGGCATTCAAGGCTACCTTGGAGGAGCTGCAATACGCCGACCTGCTGCTCCACGTCATCGACGTCAGCAACCCGGAGTGGCCCGCCCAGGCCGAGGTGGTGGACAAACTGGTGGGGGAACTGGGAGCCCAGGAGACCCCCTGCGTCCGGGTGCTGAACAAGTGTGACCGGTTCGTAGACGGTCACGGGGCGCCGGAGCTGCTCCCCCACG
>JAJQFX010000293.1:2167-8339 GCA_021200895.1 Clostridiales bacterium
GGGAGGGCATCGTCCGGGTGTCCGCCAAGACCGGCGAGGGCGTATCCGACCTGCTCCCCCACGGGGAGGGCATCGTCCGGGTGTCCGCCAAGACCGGCGAGGGCGTATCCGACCTGCTGGAGCTGCTATGCAAGCTGCTGGACACCGGCACGAAGCAGGTGACGCTGTCCATTCCCTACGACCAGGGGGGCGTTCTTGACCTGCTCTACCGTGAGGCCAAGGTGGAAAGCGTGGAGTATGCGGATACCATCCGCGTTTCCGCCGTCTGCACCCCCAAGGTGCTGGGCCAGGTGCGGCGGTTCTGCGACCCGCCGCTGCCGGAAGCAAAGGAGCCGTGGGAGGGGTGACCCCCTCCCACGGCTCATACCGCCAACAGGAACCTTGTGGCAGGAATCCTGCGCGATTTTCGTTGCAATTTGAAAAATTTTATGCTATTCTAGTGGTGGTCTCAGCATTGAGACTGGGCGCTGCATAGCGGCAGGCGGTTAGTCACTTCCCGGAAGGGAGGTGATGCTGATGGTTACATATTCTGACCTGATTCAGATTGGGATATTGCTCGTCGGTGTTGCATCTCTGGTATTCCAGATTTGCAAAAGAAAATGACCGCCCCGGCCATGAGTGCGGTCATTTCTTTTAAAATGATTTTCGCATAAGGGCTGACCGTTTGTCGCAGCGCCCTTTCTATACTTATTATAGGGCATTACAGTCCATTTGTCAAGCCTGACAAAACAAGCCGCGCTGCGCGATTTTCGTTGCATTTTGAAAAATTTTATGCTATTCTAGTGGTGGCTCTCTTGGGGAGAGGAATCTCCCCGAAGGGCTGGGCGCTGCATAGCGGCAGGCGGTTAGTCACTTCCCGGAAGGGAGGTGAGATAATGCCAATTACATTGACGTTTCACATCCTGCAATGGACTGTGACAATCAAGGTAACAAGCAGAAACCGCCACCGGGCAGGGTGACGGTTTCTATTAAGAACTTAACTCATACCTCGGGCTAACCGCTTGTCGCAGCGCCCTTTTCTATGTTTATTATAGGGCACAATGGCCCGTTTGTCAAGCATGACAAAACGAACTGCGCTGCACGATTTTCGTTGCAATTTGAAAAAATTTGTGCTATTCTGTTGATGGCCCCAATACGGGGCTGGGCGCTGCATAGCGGCAGGCGGTTGGCCACTTCCCGGAAGGGAGGTGAGATAATGCCAATTACATTGACGTTTCACATCCTGCAATGGACTGTGACAATCAAGGTAACGAGCAGAAACCGCCACTCTGCCAAGTGACGGTTTCTTAACATAGAAGCGTTCTACTTTCAGGGCTAACCGCTTGTCGCAGCGCCCTTTTCTATGTTTATTATAGGGCATCACAGTCCATTTGTCAAGCATAACAGAACTGTCAAACCTCCCCCGACCGAATTGGTCGGGGGAGGGTGCTTTTTACAGAAGGAAGCTCAGCGCAGTACAGCGCCCAGCTCCTGCTCCAGGGCGGCCAGGACGGCCTTCACGTCCTCGTCGGCCTCGGCATCGGTGAGGGTGCGATCAGCGTGGCGCAGCTTCAGGGCGAAGGCCACGCTCTTCTTGTCGGCGGGGATGGGCTTGCCGGTGTACACGTCGAACAGCTCCACCTCGGCCACTAGGCCCTTGCCGCTCTTGCGGATGCAGGCTTCCAGGTCGGCCACCGGGGTATCCAGGTCGCAGACCACCGCGATGTCCCGCTCCACGGCGGGGAACTTGGGCAGAGGCTGATAGACGATGGCGTGGGGCTGGGCGTCCAGGATGGCCTGGAAACTGATTTGGGCGGCGTACAGCGGCACGTCCACGTCGTAATTGGCGGCGGTCAGGGGGTGCAGCTGGCCCAGGATGCCGATGACCTTTCCGTTCAGCAGGATGTTGGCGCAGCGGCCGGGGTGCCAGGTGGGGTTCTCCCGCTCCACCTGATAGGTCACGCCCTGGATGCGGAAGGCGTCGAACAGGGCCTCTACGTCCCCCTTCAGGGTGAAGAAGCTCTGTTTCCCGCCGTAGCCGCCCAGGGAGACGATTTGCCGCTCGTCCGCCATGGCGGTGCCCTCCTGGGGCAGGTAGATGCGGGCCAGCTCGTACAGCTTGGCGACGGGGTTGCGGTACTGGTAGTTTCTGGCCAGCGTCTCCAGCAGGGAGGGCAGGGCGGTGGTGCGCATGATGGAGGTATCCTCCCCCAGGGGGTTCAGGATGCGGATGCTATTGCGCTCCGGCGCGTCCTCCGGCAGGCGGATCTTGTTATAGTAGTTGGGGCTGATGAAGGAGTAGGTCATGATTTCGTCATAGCCCTGGCCCCGGCAGACGCTGCCCACCAGATGCTCCCCCTGCTGCTTTACGGTGAGGCCGCCACGGGTGGTGTCCCCCCGCATCAGGGTGGTGGGCAGGTTGTTGTAACCGGTGAACCGGGCCACTTCCTCCGCAATGTCGGAGTAGTGGGACACGTCGCCTCGCCAGGAGGGTACCACCAGCACATCGTCCTCCATCAGCTGGAAGCCCAGGTGCAGCAGGATGGCGGTCATCTCCTCTTTGGAGAAGGCGGTGCCCAGCAGGCCGTTGACCTTGTCCGGCTCCAGCTTCACCAGGGTGGGAACGTAGTCCTGGGCCACCGCGTCGATGACGCCGTCCACCACGTCGCCGCAGCCCAGCAGCTCCACCAGCTCGCAGGCCCGCTGCACGGCGGGGAGGGTGTTCATGGGGTCCAGCCCCTTCTCGTACCGGGCGGAGGCCTCGGTGCGCATCCCCAGGGCCATGGCGGTCTTGCGGACGGAGACGCCGTTGAAGTTGGCGGACTCGAAGAACACCTCAGTGGTGCCGTCGGTGATTTCCGAGTTCTCGCCGCCCATGACGCCGGCCACGCAGATGGGCTTCACCTCGTCGGCAATGACCAGCATGGACTCGTTCAGCTTGTGGGGCTTGCCGTCCAGGGTAGTCATATTCTCTCCGGGGTAGGCCCGGCGGACGTTGATGTGATGGCCCTCTACGCAGGAGAAGTCAAAGGAGTGCATGGGCTGGCCGTACTCCAGCATGACATAGTTGGTGATGTCCACAATGTTGTTGATGGGGCGGACGCCGGAGGCGCGGAGCCGCTCCCGCATCCACTTGGGGGAGGGGCCGATTTTTACGTTCTTCACCAGGCGGCCGCAGTACCGGGGGCACAGGTCGCCGTCCAGGATGTCCACGTCGGCATAGTCCAGAATACTGCCACCAGCCCCCTGAATCTCCGGCTCGTGGAGCTTGAGGGGGTGGCCGAAGGTGACGGCGGCCTCCCTGGCAAGGCCGATGACGCCCAGGCAGTCCGGGCGGTTGGGGGTGATTTCAAACTCCACCACATGGTCGTCCAGCCCCAGCACGGTGGGGATGTCGTCCCCGGGCTGGCAGTCCTCGTCCAGGATGAAGATGCCGTCCTCAATGCAGTTGGGGAACTCCTTCTGCTGGGCGTGGAGGCCCGCCAGGGTCAGCACCTCGCCGGAGGCGGTGTTGACGCAAATCATGTCCCCTGCGTGGATGTTGGCGCAGCGGGTGGAGACTGTCTTCTCCCCCTTGCCCCAGTCCACGGTGAGCTGATAGGTGGAGTAAGCCACCGTCTCGCAGGAAAGGACTTTGGCGGTGTACACCTTGCCGTAGATGCGCAGGCCGGGCTGCACGTCCTCCGGGATAGAGGGCTTCTCACCGGGGAGGACGTGGTAATCCCCCAGAATAGCGGCGGCCTGAATGGTGGCGTAGGGGAAGTCCCGGGTGTCCACCCCCAGCTCCGCCAGGGAACAGAGCATACCGTTGGAGAGGACGCCCCGCAGCTTGCCCTTGGTGATTTTCACACCGCCGGGGAGCAGGGCGTTGTGCCGGGCCACCGGCACCAGGTCGCCCACATGGATGTTCCACGCGCCGGTGCAGATTTGGACAGGCTCCGCCTCTCCCGCGTCCATCTGAACGACCCACATATGGTCAGAGTTGGGGTGCTTCTCCATGGACAAAATCTTGCCCACCACCACGTTCTTGAACTGGGCGGCGTGGTCCTCAACCGTCTCCACCTTAGAGCCGGACAGGGTCATGGCTTCGGAGAAGGCCTTGTCGCTGACCTCCGCCACGGACACCCCGTCCACAAATTCATTCAGCCATTTTCTGGATAAAATCATGGTATTCCTCTCCTCTCTCAGAACTGCTCCAGGAAGCGGACGTCGTTCTCAAAGCACAGCTTCAAATTGTTGATGCCGTAGCGCATCATGGCAAGGCGCTCCACGCCCATGCCGAAGGCCCAGCCGGAGTAGACGTCCGGGTCGATGCCGCAGCCCTCCAGCACCTTGGGATGGATCATGCCCGCGCCAAGCACCTCGATCCAGCCCTCGCCCTTGCAGACGGAGCAGCCCTTGCCGTGGCACTCGAAGCACTGCACGTCCACCTCGCAGCTGGGCTCAGTGAAGGGGAAGTGATGGGGGCGGAACCGGGTCTGGGCGTCCTCCCCATAGAGGCTCTTGACTACCTCGTTCAGGGTGCCTTTCAGGTCGGCCATGGTGATGCCCTTGTCAATGGCCATGCCCTCGATTTGGTGGAACATGGGGGAGTGGGTGGCGTCGGCCTCGTCCTTGCGGTACACCCGGCCGGGGGCCACGATGCGGATGGGGGGCTTCCGGGTCTCCATGGTGCGCACCTGCATGGGGGAGGTCTGGCTCCGCAGCAGGACGGCGTCATTCTTGGGGTCTACGTCGCCGGGGGTGATATAGAAGGTGTCCGTCCACTCCCGGCCGGGGTGGCCCTCCTCGGTGTTCAGCTTGGTGAAGTTATAGGCGGCCAGCTCCACCTCCGGCCCTTCCACCACCTGGAAGCCCATGCCGATGAACACGTCCGTCACCTCGTCGATGACCATGGTGATGGGGTGCTTGTGGCCCACAGCCTGCCGCTGGCCGGGCATGGTGACGTCCACCGTCTCCGCCTTCAGCTTCAGGTTCAGCGCCACGTCGGCCAGGGCCTTGCTCTGCTCGGTGATGGCGTCGGTCAGGGCGGCGCGCACCTCGTTGGCCATCTGGCCCATGACGGGCCGCTCCTCGCTGGGCAGCTTGCCCATCTGCTTCAAGACGGCGGTGAGCTCGCCCTTTTTGCCCAGGTATTTCACCCGGACGGCGTCCAGCTCGTCGGACTGCCCGGCGGCGTGGATGGCGGTCAGGGCGTCCTCTTTGATTTTTGCCAGTTGCTCCTTCATCATAACAGGAATACTCCTCTCCTCAGTACAGAAATTCAGCCGGGCGGGGCAAAAAAGAAACCCTCCATCCTGCCAACAGCAGGACGAAAGGCAAACCCTTCCGCGGTACCACCCGCATTGCCCGCAAAACCTGCGGGCCGCTTGACGCCTTAACGCGGACGGACGGCTGTGTCTCCACAGCGGCTCCCGGGCGAACCAGACGGATGTACGCTACCCCTGCTTTCAGCCGGTGACAGGGGTTCTCTGCCGCGCACAGGCTCCGCCATTTTCCCATTCTCAGCCTGTTGATTTAAGTTATAGCACAGCGGCAACCGTTTTGCAAGGGGAAAAACGAAAAATTCGGTTGTTTGATGGGGTTGCCCGTGGGACTGGGGGCGGTGCGGGGGAGAAATCCCCTGTCCCCGGTGATTTTCCGCTTGCCATTTGGCGGGGAACGTGCTATAATAATTCCCGTAATGCCGGTGTGTTGGAATTGGTAGACGAGGCGGACTCAAAATCCGTTGCCAGCGATGGCGTGTGGGTTCGAGTCCCACCACCGGCACCAGCGCAGAAACCCCTGTGGCGATTCTCCAAATTGTCATAGGGGTTTCGCGCAGTAAAAGCGCCTCTTTCGCCGCATCCCCCCGAAGAGGCGCTCTCTCCTTCCTGATATTGAATACAGTTTGTGCCAAATATCTACATATTGTGCCAGTGAATCCATTTTCAAAAACAATCTGCTATAATAAAAGGGAGAGCTGTAAATGCGGCATTCTGTCCCCGGCGGACAGCCCTTGGAGAGGGGCTATAAACACTACTACTACTTTAGAAAAGGAACGACAACTGATGAAATTTGACAAGAAAGCGGCTATCTTCGACCTGGACGGCGTCATCTGCTTTACTGACAAGTACCACTATCAGGCATGGAAGGCTCTGGCCGACCGGCTGGGCATCTATTTTGATGAGAAAATCAACGACCGGCTCCGCGG
>JAJQFX010000163.1 GCA_021200895.1 Clostridiales bacterium
GACTAATAGTCTGTATTCGTACAAACGAATCCATCAAAAAGGAGGCTTAAACGTGGGAAACACTTTGATGATTTTAGAGGTCTCACGGAAGCAGGAGTACATCTTCGCCAAAAAAGCTGAAGGAGAACGCCCTTCGGTCGCGGCAAATCGACTACGTTACCAGCAGCAGCTTCTTTCAGGACGTAGCGAAAAAGGTGGCAGAAGAGGCGGCGGGAACAGAGGCAGAACCGCTGTATTGTGAAGAGAAAAATCTGGTCTACGCCGGCGGCGGCCATACGGTTTTGCAGTTTTCGTCCCGGGAAAAGGCGGTCGCCTTTGCCCGCCGTGTGACGGAGGAGGCCATGCGGCGCTATCAGAACATGGAGATTTTCGTCAAGACCATGCCCTATGACCAGAACAAAACCCATGGCGAGAACCTGCAAGCGCTGTCCGAAGCCTTGGAGCGGAAGAAGGCACTGCGGCAGGCATCCTTCCGCCAGGGCAGCTTTGGCGTGGAGGCGCTGGATAAGGAAAGCTTGCTGCCAAAGCTGGACAAGGACGGGGAAGACGATGAAGTGAAAGATTTTACCCCGCTGAATGGATGGAAGCAGGACGGGTGGGAGTATCCTGTCCTGATGGACAAGCTGGCGGGGGAGGACAATTTTGTCGCCGTCGTCCACATCGACGGCAACGCCATGGGCAAGCGGGTAGCTGCCCTGTATAAGGAGCGCGAAGCGGCGGATTGGGGGCAGTGGTGTAAAACGCTCCAGCGCTTTAGCGCGGGGATTCAAAAGGACTTTGAGGACGCGTTTACAGAGATGGTTGATACGGTGCTTGAAAGCGACCTGGAGCTGAAACAGCCGAACCTGCCGGTGCGGCCCGTCATTCTCGCCGGGGACGATGTCTGCTTCGTCACCGCTGGAAACATCGGCCTGGAGTGCGCCAGGGTGTTTCTGGAGAAGCTGGCTGAAAAGAAAAATCCGGTGGACTGGAAAGCATATTCCGCCTGCGCCGGTGTGGCCATCGTCCACGAAAAGTACCCCTTCCACCAGGCCTATGACCTGGCGGAGGAGCTTTGCTCCAACGCCAAGCGGTTTGGCGCAGAACTGGATAAAAACGGCGCTGTGTCTGCCATGGACTGGCATATCGAATTTGGCCAGCTCAAGGACAGCCTGGCCGAGCTGCGGAAGGATTATGAAACAGAGGACGGGAACCGGCTGGAGCTGCGCCCGGTGGTGGTTTGCGCGCCAGACGGTGTAGACCTGACACCAGCGAATGTGCGCAACTATACGTCCTTCCGTATAATGTGCGAGGCCATGCAAAGGGAGTATGGGAAAATCGCCCGGGGGAAAACTCAAAGACCTGCGAACCGCCCTCCAGCAGGGAAAGGTGGAGAGCGAATTTTTCTTGCATGATAAGCAAATCAGGGATTTGCTGTATCACGGGTTTGAAGCGGAATTTAACACGCCGGAAGCGCGGAATGCGAAATATCAGGAGATGTTAAAAGACGGTGGTAAGCTGGAGAAGAACGCCTTCGTCCAAATCGGCGACACGGAGCGCTGCCTGTTCTTTGACGCCATCGAACTGATCGACCACTGCCGCTTTTTGAACGAGAAGGCCAAAGAGAAGGAGGGAGAGAACGCATGAGTGAACGGAAAACGCTGCGCGTCACGATGGAGTTGCTGTCGGATACGATTTTTGGCTCAGGGTTCAGCATCCCCGGCGGCGAGGATATTGCGGTGTGCATAGACGGACAGGGCTACCCCTATTTGAAGGGAAGCACCTTTAAGGGTCTGCTGCGGGAGAGCCTGGAAAACTGGATGGACTGGACTGACGGCAGCCTGGAAACGGTCAACACGTTGCTGGGCGCAGAGAAGTGGAACGGCAGGACTGACGGCCGCCGCGTCCAGGTCACCGCGCTGACGCTGGCGGACAAACCGGCGGACCCGGCGGAGTGCTTTGCCTTGCGCACCTTCACCAGCCTGGAGGACGGCATCGTGAAGGAGGACACCCTCCGCACCGCCTCCTGCGTCTGCGCCGGACAGGTGTTTTCCGGGGAGCTGACCTGTGACGCCGGAGACGTGGCGCTGATGAAAAACGTGCTGATGGCCATCAAATGGGCGGGTACCATGCGCAGCCGGGGGTTCGGAGCGGTAAAGGTAACGGTCAGCGATGAGAAGAAGGCAGCCGGATGCAGACAGGGCCGTGAGGAGGGCGGATGTGTTCGCTACCGCCTGCACACGGAAGCGCCGGTGTTCGTGACGAACCTGAGCCGCAGCCGGAGCAACAGCTATGAGACCCGCGGATATATCCCAGGCTCCGCTGTCCGGGGCATGGTGATGAGCGAGTTGGCGGCCCGTATGCCAGAGTGGTTCCAGGCCCACAGGGCGGCGCTGCTATCAGACCAGACCCGCTTCCTGGACGCCGTACCCGTGGTGGGAGATTTGGCGCCGCTGCCCTCCATCAAGGGCTTCTATGAGGACAAAGAGGAGACGCATTTTGAATCCGTGCTGATAAAAGAGAATGGGAAGGTTTCCGCCGGTTATAAGCGGGCAAAGTTGGGAACCTTCTGCGCCCTGGAGGAGGACACCGTGCGCTACTGGAGCGCGGAGACTGACGGCGTCACCCGTATCCAGCGCAATGTGAACGACGAGAACAAAAACACGGAACCCTTCCAGAACCGCTACCTCTCGGCGGGGCAGGACTTTGAAGGGTGCATCCTGGCGGACGACCCGGCGGTGATGGAAAAACTCACGACTGCCCTGACGGACACTGTCTGGCTGGGTGCAGACCGGTATGAGGGCTTTGGCAAGTGTACGGTCACGTGGCCGGAGGCCGTCCAGCAGCCTACATGGCTCGACGAATACGGCTGTCAGGAGTCAGAGGAAAACGTGCTGTATCTGTTGGCCATCTCCCCGGTGACTATGCTGAACAGCTGCGGTGAACCCTGCGGCATCGACACTCAGCGCCTGGCGGAGCTGCTGGGGGTGGAGACGGTGACGATCACCGTATGCAGCACCTCCCTGGCGGAGTTCGGCGGCTATAACCGGGCCTGGGAAAGCCGCATCCCCGCCGTCCAGATGTACGACCAGGGGAGCGTTTTCCGCATCGAATGCAGCACGTCGCCCTCCCTGGACGCGGTGCGGAAGGTGGAATTACAGGGCCTGGGCATCCGCAGAGCCGAGGGCTTCGGCCAGGTGCTGTTCCTGAGCAAAAGCCGCTTCGAGGCGCTGCAACACAAGGCAGCCTGGCAGAAAGAGGAGCAGCGCACCGCCTCCACCGTGGGCGACCTCCGGCGGGCGCGTTACCGCTGGGTCATGCAGGAAAGCGAACGCATCAGGCGGGCCAGGCGGGAGGATAACCTGTCCGACAGTCAGCTTGGCACGATTCAGGCGCTCTGTGAGAAAGCCATCGCCAATGACGGTGATTATGACGAACTGAATCAGCATTTGAAGCACAACTGCAAGGAGCGGGGGCCCAGGCACGGCAAACGGTTCGAGGAAATCCAAACGCTGATAAACAAGGTGCTCGAAACGCCGCTGGCGGAGACCCTCGGCGTCCCCTGTGCGAAGGAAAGGGACTCCACGGAGGAACGGCTGAGGCTGCTTTGCCTGCTGTTTGACTACAGCCGTAAAAAGGCAGACGAAAAGGAGGCATCGGGACAGTGAGCGGGAAGGAGGAAAAAACAGTGCAGGCGACCTTTACCTATGCGGTGCGCTATCGGGTTTACGCCACCTGCCGGACGCCGCTGCGCACCGGCGGGGCGGATGGCGATACGGAGTTGGTGCTGACAAATTCCAAGGGCAGGCCGATGATTCAGGGCAGCTCCCTGGCCGGAGCCATGCGGGCCTGGGTACAGCAAACCCACGGCACGGCCATGGCGGAGGCGCTGTTCGGCTCCCAGAAGCGGGCGGGCCACCTCATCGTCTCGGACGGGACGTTCAACAAGGACTTCGAGCAGAGCGTGCGCCCCCGGCTGAAAATTGCCCCCAAAACCGGCAGCGCAGCTGAGGGGCAGAAATTCGACCTGGCGCAAATCAACGCCGGGGCGAGCTTTCACTTTACGCTGACCTGGCTGGGCCAGGGGGACAACACGGCGGAGCGGGGTGCGCTGGAGGAGACCCTGGCCGCCCTCAATGAAGGCGAAATCTACCTGGGCGGACAAAAGAGCAACGGCTTCGGCAGGGTCGCGCTGGCGGTGAAAAAGCAGACCTACGACATGAAGCAGGAGCAGGGCCGAACGGCATGGCTACAGATGGAAGCGAGCGAGCGGGAGGACATGGCCCCGCCGAAGGAGGACAGCGAAAATATCCTGACTTTGCCGTCCCTCACGAAGCAGCCCCGCGTCACCTTCACCCTGACGGGGACGGCGGACAGCATCCTGGTGAAGTCCTCCGCCGTGGAATACGTCAAGGAGGGCGACAATTACACCAGCTATACCCCAAACCTGGCGGAACGGGAACACCCCCTCCCGTCGAAGCCTGCCGGCGGAAAGAAGGAGCAGGAGAACAGGGGTACCCCCATCCTCCCCGGCTCCTCGGTCAAAGGGGCTGTCCGCGCCCAGGCAGAGCGCATCGCCCAGCGCACCGGGCGGGAGGCGCTGGTGGAGGAGCTGTTTGGCCGCGGCTCTATCGAAACGGACAACGGCAAGGCCGGGCGGCTTCGCTTCGAGGATGCGAAGCTGGAGGAAGCCCAGCCCCAGAAAATCACCCGCATCCGCATCAACCGCTTTACCGGCGGCGTGATACGCGCCGGTCTGTTCAAGGAGGAGCCGCTAAAGAGCAAGGTCACGCTGACCATCACCGCGCCTGCGGACTGCAAGGAGGGCTGCGCCCTGCTGCTGTACGCCCTGCGGGATCTGGGCCTGGGGCTGTATAACCTGGGCAGCGGCGGAGCCATCGGCCGGGGCTATCTCAACGTAAAGACGCTTACGGCGGAGAGCGTAGACCGCACGGTCACGCTGACCTTCCCCGAGGGCGGAGGCTGCACGGTGTCCGACCCGGACGGGCTGGCGGCGGAGTGGATGAAGGTATGGAAGGAGGCTGTCAAATGAACGAGACGTATCCGAACAAGGAGTACCCGGTGAAGGTGGAACTGCTATCGCCGGAGGAGGCGCTGGAGCGGGGCAGGCAGCTGCCCTATGCGCTGATACGCTGCTACAGCAGCGTGACCCTGGGGGAGACGCCCGACTACATCGACCTGGCAGAGGTGCTGGAGGCCCGCTTCTTTAACGCCACGGAGGAGGTGCGGCTGTTCCGGCAGGAGGGCGCGCTGCGGGGCGCAGCCTGTGAGCAGGTGGGCGAGGACGGCTACCTGGAGGAACGTTACAAGCTGGCCAATGACAAGCGCTTCGGAGAAAAACTGACCGTCCGCCGCGACCTGTGGGCGGACGAGGACGGGCAGACCTATGTGGTGGCCACCCGTCTGGCAGGCTGGCAGGGAGGTGCAGCAAATGGGCAATGAAGAGAAGAGAATAAACAAGGTTCACGCCCCCTATAACTTTGTGCCGTTCTCCGACCTCGTCCTGCGTCCCTATGCGGAAAAGGAGCTTCCCAGCCACGGCGAGTGGGACGCAACGCGGAAAACGGGAGAAATCGAAATCCGAATGAAGGCGGAGACGCCGGTCTTTGTCTCCGACGGGGACAAGGATAACCCCAGCTTCTTCCGCACCCCCGGCGGGAAGCTGGCGCTGCCCGGCTCCACCATCCGGGGCATGGTGCGAGAGAATATGCAGATCCTCGGCTTCGGCCTCGTCCGGGAGGAGGACGTGGGGGACACCCAAATCTTCTTCCGGGAAATCGCGGCAGGCAAGGGTAGCGCGGCTAGAAGGCTAAAGGAGTACTATGATATTGCTATGGGCCTCAAACCACAAGAGGACGAAACCAAAGCAGAACTGGAAACCGCTTCCACGCAAAGAGGCGTCCGAGCCGGGTATCTGCGCAAGGAAGGGGAACGGTATCGCATTATCCCGACCCAGGGCCAGCCCCTGGGGGCGTATTTTCGGATTTCCAGAAAGGACGAACTAGCGCAGCCGTTCCGCAACAAGTATACTCAGTCAATGGAGGTCTTTTATCGGGAACACGGTGGAACGGTGACGGCACTCCGGTGGGCGCAAGGCGATTGCCCGAAGGGCATGAAGCACGGTTTTCTGTTACTCACAGGAAAGGCGGTCAATATCAACTCCATCTATCTGTTCCCTGACCCGGCCCCGGCAGCAAAGGGCATCCCGTTGAAGGAGAAAGATGTTATCGCCTACGATGAGGACTGGGAACGCCGGAAAAACGTGTTAAAACCTGCCGAGTTTTGGGAGCTTCCGAAGAAGGACGGCGCAGAGGGACAGAAGCCCGTCTTTTACCTGGAGGATGGCGAACACGTTTACTGGGGTATGACCCGCTTCCTGCGCATCGGCCACCGCTACCCCCTGTCCCACGGTCTGCCGAAAGGGCAGAAGGATGCGGCGGCGGAGGCGGAAAAGGACGGCAGGCTGGACTATCCCCACGCTATCCTGGGCTACGCCGAGGACAAAAAGGCTTACCGCTCCCGGGTGTCCTTCGGCGACCTGGAGTTCGACACAGGCACAGCCGAGGAGGGGGAGCCGGTCCCCATGGTTTTGGGCGAGCCGAAGCCCAGCTTTTACCCCGGCTACGCCTATGGGAAGAACAATACCAACGCCGTTCGCCATTACTCCGACGGGGACTTCCAGCTGCGGGGCTATAAGCTGTACTGGCTGAAACGGGAGGCAAAGTCCCCCGGCGGCGGAAAGCAATCGGTCACGACCACGCTGCGGCCCCTTTCGAAGGGGGCGACGTTCCGGGGCGTTATCCGCTTTAAAAACCTGACCGAGGCGGAGCTGGGGCTGCTGCTGTGGTCGCTCCGCCTGGATGATAACTGCTTCCAGAGCGTGGGGATGGGCAAGCCCTACGGTTATGGCAGGATGACGCTGACCATCGAACGGATGGCGGAATACGACCCGGACAGCTCCTATGACGGCTCCCTTTCCCCCACCTGGAAGGAGATAGATGAGGAGACGATGAAACAGTACATCCGCATCTATGACGATGCGGCGTGTAAAGCGCTGGCTGAGGCCACCAAAGGAAACCCGAAACGCAGTATTCGCGCCTATTCGGAGATTCAGGACTTCTTCTATATGAAGCAGACGCTTCAGCGCGGGAAGGAGTTCAGCTACATGATTCTGGATGGAGCTGAAAAGGAGTATCGGAACGTTCAATCGCCGCTGCCCACAGTGCGGCAGTACCGCAACCATGAGGTGGACATCGACACCAGCCCCGAACCGTCAAGCCAGACGGCAAAACCGGCAGCCAAAAGCGGCGGCGGGTCCAACGCCCGGTATGGCATGGCCCAGGGCGGGGGGAACCGGAACCAGAACCGGAACAAAAGCAACGGCGGAGGCAAGGGCAATCACCAGGGCCCAAAAAATGGCTGGAACCAGAACAAGAACCGGAACAGGGATGAGAGGTAGCCTATGCTGACGCGATACACCCTTACCCTCCAGCCGAACCGCCCCTGCCGGCCCCAGGCGGAGTGGGCCTACGGGCTGTATGCCGCCCTGCTGGAGCTGGCTCCGGCGGACTTCGCCAGCCGCGCCCACGAGGACGGGGCCACGCCGGTCAGCCAGTTCCTCGTCCCCCAGCAGGACGGGGGGCTGTGCTGGACGGTGAGCCTGCTGGGGGAGGAGGCGGAGGCTCTGCTCTCCCCCGTGCTGGCGGACTGCCCGCCCCTGACGCTGACCCGCCAGCGGGTGACGCTGACCGCCGCCGCCACCGCCTGGGAGCGGGTGGACAGCGTGGACGCCCTGTTCCGCCGGGCCGCCGGTGGGACGGGGGCGTGGCGCCTCTGCTTCCGCACCCCCACCGCCTTCAAGAGCCGGGGGGAGTATCTGACCCTGCCCACCCAGCGGCTGATTTTGCAGAGCCTGATGAAGCAGTGGAACGGCTGCTTCCCCGCCTGCCCCATCGAGGATGAGGACGGCGGGGGGCTGGAGGCCATGGCCTCCGGCCTGCGCTGCCGGGGCTTTCAGCTGCGGGACAGGAGCTACCGGCTGAAGGGTACCCTCGTCCCCGGCTTTGTGGGGGAGCTGACGCTGGAGAACCGCCTTTCCGGCTTCCACCGGGAGCTGGCGGACGCGCTGCTGCTGTTCTCCGGCTACGCCGGAGTGGGCATCAAGACCGCCCTGGGCATGGGCGGCGTGACCCTGGGCCGGTGACAGCGCGAACCCCCGCCGGAGTTCCCTCCGGCGGGGGCAGGGCCGGGAGGGTTCGCGCCGGGTTCTCCCCCGTTTTGGGGGAATTTGGGCGAAAAACCCTTGCCCTCCCCCGCCCGGTGTGGTATAC
>JAJQFX010000005.1 GCA_021200895.1 Clostridiales bacterium
TGGGCAAGGTCACCCCCAAGGGCGAGACCGACCTGACCGCCGAGGAGCGGCTGCTCCGGGCCATCTTTGGCGAGAAGGCGCGGGAAGTCCGCGACACCTCTTTGAAGGTGCCCCACGGTATGTATGGCATCGTCATCGATGTCAAGGTGTTCAGCCGTGAGAACGACGATGAGCTTGGCCCCGGCGTCAATCAGTGCGTGCGGGTCTACATCGCCCAGAAACGGAAAATCTCCGTGGGCGATAAGATGGCCGGCCGCCATGGCAACAAGGGCGTCGTTTCCCGCATCATGCCGGTGGAGGATATGCCCTTCCTGCCTGACGGCACTCCGCTGGACATCGTGCTGAACCCCCTGGGCGTGCCCTCCCGTATGAACATCGGCCAGGTGCTGGAGGTTCATCTGGGCTACGCCGCCAAGACCCTGGGCTGGAAGGTGGCCACCCCCATCTTCAACGGCGCTAACGAGCAGGACATCCAGGCCCTGCTGCGCCAGGCCGGCCTCAACGAGAACGGCAAGAGCTGGCTCTATGACGGCCGCACCGGTCAGCGGTTCGACAACCCCGTCACTGTGGGCTATGTCTACTTCCTCAAGCTCCACCATCTGGTGGACGATAAGATCCACGCCCGCTCCACCGGCCCCTATTCCCTGGTCACCCAGCAGCCTCTGGGCGGCAAGGCCCAGTTCGGCGGCCAGCGGTTCGGCGAGATGGAGGTCTGGGCCCTGGAAGCCTACGGCGCGGCCTACTGCCTCCAGGAGATCCTGACCGTCAAGAGCGACGACGTGACCGGCCGTGTCCGCACCTACGAGGCCATTGTCAAGGGCCACAACGTGCCCAGGCCCGGCGTGCCTGAGGCGTTTAAGGTGCTGGTCAAGGAGCTGCAGGCGCTGTGTCTGGATATCCACATTCTGGATAAGGACGGCAACGAAGTGGAGTTGAAGGACGACGATGACGAGCCGGATTATCAGAGCATCCGCCGCCTGGAGGAGGACGATTATGACTACTCCGACAGCAACAGAGAGTACGAGCATCACGGCTTCACCACCGGCACTATGGATGAGGACGGCAGCGTGATCTCCGACGTCGCCTTTGAGGAAGAGGGCGAGCTGTCCATTGACTCTGACAGCAGCGAACTGGATTACGACGAATAATCATAGAGGAGGTCAAAAGCATTATGAGTTATCCCGATTTTGACGCAATCAAAATCTCTATTGCCTCCCCCGAACAGATTCACGCCTGGTCGTATGGCGAGGTGAAGAAACCGGAGACGATTAACTATCGCACTCTGAAGCCGGAGCGTGACGGTCTGTTTTGCGAGCGGATTTTTGGCCCGCAGAAGGACTGGGAGTGCCATTGTGGCAAATATAAGAAGATTCGCTATAAGGGCAAGGTCTGCGACCGCTGCGGCGTGGAAGTGACCCGCTCCAAGGTGCGCCGGGAGCGCATGGGCCATATCGACCTGGCCGCCCCCGTGTCCCACATCTGGTATTTCAAGGGTATCCCCTCCCGGATGGGTTTGATTCTGGATTTGTCCCCCCGCATCCTGGAGCAGGTGCTCTACTTCGGCTCCTATATCGTCACCGACCCCGGAGACACCCCTCTGTCCCGCGGCCAGGTGCTGAGCGAAAAGGAATACCGGGAGAACCGGGAGTATTATGAGGACGACTTTGACGCCGGTATGGGCGCTGAGGCCATCCAAAAGCTGCTGGCAGACATCGACCTGGAGGAGATGGACAAGAGCCTCCGTGCTGAGTTGGCCTCCGCCTCCGGCCAGAAGAAGGCAAAGCTGGTCAAGCGGCTGGAAGTGGTGGACGCCTTCCTGCAATCCAACCAGCGGCCTGAGTGGATGGTCATTACCGCCCTGCCTGTGCTGCCCCCCGACCTGCGCCCCATGGTGCAGCTGGACGGCGGCCGGTTCGCCACCTCCGACCTGAACGACCTGTACCGCCGGGTCATCAACCGGAACAACCGCCTGAAACGGCTGATTCAGCTGAAAGCCCCTGACATCATCATCCGCAACGAGAAGCGGATGCTCCAGGAGGCCGTGGACGCCCTCATCGACAACGGCCGCCGTGGCCGCGCCGTCACCGGAGCCAACAACCGGGCGCTGAAACCCCTGTCCGATATGTTAAAGGGCAAGCAGGGCCGGTTCCGTCAGAATCTGCTGGGCAAACGTGTGGACTATTCCGGTCGAAGCGTTATCGTGGTCGGCCCTGAACTGAAAATCTACCAGATGGGCCTGCCCAAGGAGATGGCCGTGGAGCTGTTCCGCCCCTTTATTATGAAGAAGCTGGTGCAGGACGGCGTAGTCAACAACATCAAGGCCGCCAAGAAGATGGTGGATAAGGGCAAGCCCGAGGTCTGGGACGCGCTGGAATACGTCATCAAAGACCATCCCGTCATGATGAACCGCGCCCCCACCCTCCACCGCCTGTCCATTCAGGCCTTTGAGCCGGTGCTGGTAGAGGGCCGGGCCATGAAGCTGCACCCCCTGGTCTGCACCCCCTTCAACGCCGACTTTGACGGCGACCAGATGGCCGTCCACGTCCCCCTGTCCGCCGAGGCCCAGGCCGAAGCCCGTATCCTGATGCTGTCCGCCAACAACCTGCTGCGGCCCCAGGACGGCAGCCCCGTCACCGTGCCTACCCAGGACATGGTGCTGGGCTCCTACTACCTGACCTTCTCCAAGGACCGCCCGGTGGATCAGGCGCTGTGCTATGCGACAGCCGCAGAGGCCAAGGAGGCCATGGACGAGGGCAGCATTGAGGGCGACACCGTTATCTGGGTGCGCGACCCGGACGAGAGCCGCTATCAGCCCTGGATCAAAACCACCGGTTACCTGGCTGCGGAAGCCGCCCAGGCCGGTACCCTGCCCCGGGAGATTTACAAGACCTTCGCCTCCGACACTGAGGCACGGCTGGCCTATGACGAGTCCATGCTGCGCCGCTCCAAGGAGCTGAAGCGCACCATCGACCTGGACGCTCCCATCAACCAGGACGACCTGACCCTGCAGGAGCCGATCCTGGTGCGCCGCACCGGCACCTTCCACGGCGAACCCTACAGCGCCCTGGTCAAGACCACCGTGGGCCGCCTGATTTTCAACGACCAAATTCCCCAGGATTTGGGCTTCGTAGACCGTGATGACCCCGCCCACTGCCTGGACCCCGAAATCAATGAGATTTGCGGCAAGAAGCTGCTGGGGCAAATCGTCAGCAGGTGCATCTCTAAGCACGGCTTCGCCCGCTCCGCCGAGGTGCTGGACGGCATCAAGGCCCAGGGCTATCACTACTCCACCGTGGGCTCCCTGACCGTTTCCATCTACGACATGACCATTCCGGAGTCTAAGTACGAGAAGGTGGCCGCCACCGAGAAGCAAGTGGTCAAAATCGAGAACCAGTACCGCCGCGGCCTCCTGACCAACGATGAACGGTACCGTCTGGTCATCCGCGAGTGGGAAAAGACCACCAACGATGTCTCCAAAGACCTGACCGTCAGCATGGACGCTTACAACCCCATCTTTATGATGGCGGACTCCGGCGCCCGTGGTTCTCAGGCGCAGATCCGTCAGCTGGCCGGTATGCGCGGCCTGATGGCCAACGCCTTCGGTCACACCATCGAGATTCCCGTCAAGTCCAACTTCCGTGAGGGTCTGACGGTGCTGGAATACTTCACCTCCTCCAGAGGCGCCCGAAAGGGTATGTCCGACACCGCCCTGCGTACCGCCGACTCCGGTTATCTGACCCGCCGTCTGGTGGATGTCTCTCAGGAGGTCATTGTCCGGGAAGAGGACTGCGGCACCGACGACGGCATCATGGTCTACGAGATCGCCGAAAACGGCCAGGTCATCGAGACCTTTGGCGAGCGTATCAATGGCCGTTACCTCAGCGAGCCGCTGTATGACCCCGAAACCGGTGAGCTGCTCCACAATCCCAAGACCGGCCGCACCTTCGACACGGACACCATCATCTTCACCGAGGATGCGGAGTTCCTGGAGGCCCACGGCATCAAGCAGGCCAAGGTACGCTCTGTGCTGACCTGCCACGCCCGGCAGGGCGTCTGCTCCAAGTGCTACGGCCTGAACCTGGCCATGCAGGAGCGGGTAGGTATCGGCGAGGCTGTCGGCATCATTGCCGCCCAGTCCATCGGCGAACCGGGCACCCAGCTGACCATGCGTACCTTCCACACCGGCGGCGTCGCCGGCGGCGACATCACCCAGGGTCTTCCCCGTGTTGAGGAGCTGTTTGAGGCCCGCCGTCCCAAGAAGATGGCCCAGCTGGCGGAAATCTCCGGCCGCTGCACCATTGGCGAGACCCACAAGGGCACCCTGACCAGCGTCACCATCACCGCGGACGATGGCGACACCCGCACCTATATGCTGCCCCAGGCCCAGCTTCTGGTGAAGAATGGCGACTATGTGGAGAAGGGCTTCCAGCTGATTCCCGGTGCGCTGTATCCCCAGGACGTGCTGCGTATCCAGGGCGTCCACAAACTCCACGAGTACCTGGTCAAGGAAGTCCTGAAGCCTTACCGCAGCCAGGGCGTGGACATCAACGATAAGCACATCGAGGTCATCTGCCGCCAGATGATGCACCGCGTTCGCGTGGAGGAGGCTGGAGATTCCACCCTGCTCTCCGGCTCCAACATCAGCGTCAACGCCTTTGAGGACGCACGGGACGCCGTTCAGGCCAGAATCGACGCCGGTGAGACCCATGAGGACGGCAGCGAACTGGTGCTGCCCACCTGCACGCAGCTGCTGCTGGGTATCACCAAGGCAGCCCTGGCCACCGACTCCTTCCTGTCCGCCGCCTCCTTCCAGGAGACCACCAAGGTGCTGACCGAGGCCGCCATCTACGGCAAGGTAGACCACCTCCAGGGCCTGAAGGAGAACGTCACCATCGGCAAGCTGATTCCCGCCGGTACCGGCCTGGAGCAGTTCCGCAAGAGCGACAAAATCACCGACGACGGCGATGTCCTCACCAAAGAGGACGAATCCGCCCCCCCGCTGACGACAGCGATGCCCTGATCCTGGAGGAAGGCGCCCGTGAGGTAGCCGAGGAACAGTCGACCTCTGATGAGGATGCGCTGAAGCGCGCGGCCCTGGAGGGCGGCGATTCGGAGGATGCCCCCGGAGGACGATGCACTGTTTGAGGAGGACGAAGCTTCCATGTCCCTTGACGAAGGCCCTGAGGCGTAACCGCCCCGCTTGATAACCTACAGCCGCCCCTGGCTATCATAGCCGGGGGTGGCTTTTCGTCCCGATTTAGGACATACCGCATTTTGTGGTGCAAAATCTCCGTTGCCTTTCCGGAAAAGATGGGGTACAATAGAAGCAGTTAATTTCGGCAAAAAGGAGAGTTATCTATGCCTTATTTGAACGAGCAGTTAATGGCCATGGCACGGGGCGACCAGCCTGCCCAACTGGTGCTGAAAGGCGCTGCCTACCTGAACGTGTTCACCGGCGAATTTTTAGAGGGTGACATTGCGATTGGCGACGGCGTGGTGCTGGGCATCGGCTCCTACCAGGGGGTGCAGGAGGTGGACTGCGCCGGGAAAACGATCGTGCCCGGCTTTATCGACAGCCATATGCACATGGAAAGCACGATGGTCATGCCCGCCCGCTTTGCGGAGGCCGCCCTGCCCCACGGTACCACCGCCATTGTCACCGACCCCCATGAAATCACCAACGTCTGCGGCAGGGCCGGGTTTGACTATATGTGGGAGGCCACGAAGGCGCTGCCGCTGGATGTCTTTCTCATGGTGCCCTCCTGCGTCCCCGCCAGCCCCTTTGACGAGTCCGGCTGCGTCTTTGACCAAGAAGATGTAACCCAGGCGCTGAAGCTGCCCCGGGTGCTGGGGCTGGCAGAGCTGATGGGCTTCCCCGGCACGGTGGGGGGCGACCCGGAAATCGCCGCCAAGGTAAACGCTGCGTTGGCCCAGGGGGGCATTGTGGACGGCCACGCCCCCGGCCTCACCGGCAAGGCGCTGAACGCCTACCTGACCGCCCGGGTCTCCAACGACCATGAAAGCAGCACCCTGGCCGAAGCCCTGGAGAAGCTGCGGCTGGGCCAGTGGGTGCTGGTGCGGGAGGGCACCGCCGCCAAAAACCTGGAGGCCCTGCTCCCCCTGTTTGAGGAACCCTATGCCAGCCGCTGCGCCCTCTGCACCGACGATGAGCATCCCGGCGACCTGGTGCGGGTAGGTCAAATCGACAACATCATCCGCAAGGCCATTGCCCTGGGGGCCTCCCCTGCCAACGCCTACCGGATGGCATCCCTCAACGGTGCCCTCTGCCACAACCTCCCCTATCGGGGGGCCATCGCCCCTGGCTACCTGGCCGACCTGGTGGTACTGAACGACCCGATGACGGTAGACATCTGCGCTGTCTACAAGGGCGGCAAGCCGGTCTATGCAACCGGTCAGCAGCTTTCCCTGCCAGCGATTCCGGTGCCCCAGGCGCTACAGGATACGGTACACCTGGACCCGGTCACGGCCGAGGACTTCCGCCTCCGCCGGGTTCCGGAGAAAATCATCGGCCTGAGCCCCGGCTCCCTCATCACTGACGACTGCGGAGAGGGCGCGGACTACGACCTGGCGCAGGACGTTTTGAAACTCTGCGTCGTAGAGCGGCACCATCACACCGGCCATATCGGCGTCTGCCTAGTGAAGGGCTACGGCCTGCGCTCTGGGGCCTGCGCCACCACCGTGGCCCACGACAGCCACAACGTGATTGTAGTGGGCACCAGCGATGAGGAAATCGCCTTCGCGGTGAACCACATCCGGGAGATGCACGGCGGTATGTGCATCGTGAACCAGGGCAAGGTGCTGGACGAACTGCCCCTGCCGGTGGCCGGACTGATGAGCGACCTCCCGGCTGAGGAAGCCGCCGCCAGAGTAGACCATATCTCTGCTACCGCATGGGCAAACGGCGTGAACCCCGGCATCGACCCCTTTATGACGCTGTCCTTTGCCAGCCTGCCGGTGATTCCCACGTTGAAGCTGACGACGTTGGGCGTGGTGGATGTGAATCAGTTTAAAATTGTGTGATGTTTATCCGTTTTACAGTGTAATGAATAGAAGCAGCTATCCACGCAGAAGGTTGATTTCTGCACGGATAGCTGCTGCTTTAAAGATTCAATTTCGCCGCGGCCGTCCAAAATGCGTCCAAATCCTCCGGCAGAGGGCTTTCCACGGAAATCAAATTTCCGGTTATCGGGTGTAGTAGTTCCACTTTACAGGAGTGGAGGGCAGGGCGGCCCGGCGCGCCGCCCGTTCCGTAGAGGGCATCCCCCGCCAGCGGACAGCCCAGGGCGGAAAGATGCACCCGAATCTGGTGTGTGCGGCCAGTGTGGAGGGTCAGGGACAGCAGGCATCGGCCGTTTCGCTCCTCCAGCACCCGGTAGTCCGTTCTGGCCTCCAGGCCGTCCGGGCGCACCTGGTACTCATTCAGCGCGCCGGGGCGCTTGCCAATGGGCAGGTCAATGACGCCCTCCCGTTCCGGCGGCTCCCCCTGGCAGATGGCCAGGTATTGGCGGTGAAACCGGTCTGTGTGGAGCTGCCCCATCAGCGCCTCCTGGACAGCAGCGCTTTTCGCCGCCACCAGCAGCCCGGAGGTGCCCTTGTCCAGCCGATTCACCAGCCGCAGCACAAAGGGCTGCCCCTGCTGCTGATAATGCCAGGTCAGGTAGTTGCCCAGCGTGTCGGTGTAATGTCCTGGGCCAGGGTGGACGCTGAGCCCGGCGGGCTTTTCCACCACCAGCAGCCAGTCGTCCTCATAGCGGATGTCCACCGGGCCGGGGGTGGGGACGATGGTGCTGTCCTCCTGCTCCGGGATGGACACCTGCAGCAGCTGACCCGCCCTGACCGTTTGATTGGAGCGGACAGTCTGACCGTCCAGCAGCAATCCGCCAGGGGCAAACTTCGCCCGCTTTACCTTCGTCTTGGACAGGCGCAGGATGCGGCGCAAAATCCACCCAACCTCTTTCCCGTCGCAGTCCGGAGGGATTTGATAGTCCAGATGCCGCATAGCTCCACTTCCCTTCTTACGGAAAGTATAGCGGTTCGCGGCGCGGTTGTCAAATGCGGTGGGGATTGTTCAGCTCTTGTCGCCGGGCTTGAACATCACCGCCGCCAGCCAGCCAAAAAAGACTGCTGCCGAGATGGCCCCCCCCCCCCCGCGCGGGGGGGGGGCGGGGGCGGG
>JAJQFX010000010.1 GCA_021200895.1 Clostridiales bacterium
TCCCAATTTCCCCCACCTTGACAATCCAGCGGGATACACTATAATAAACATAATAAACTCATAAAAACGGGCAAATCGTGTCCCCTTGCAGCTTCGCCCCGTGAACGCCGGAGACAGATGGAGGTGGTTTTCATGCCAAACTATTATGCCCACCTGACCTTCGGCCAGGCCGTCCGGGACTGCCTGGGGGCGGAGGCTCAGGCGGCGGTGGACGGCCAGCGCCAGGGCTTTGACTGCGGCCTGTACGGGCCTGACCCCCTGTTCTTCTACCATAACGGCATCCCCAGCCCAATGGAGCGGGAGGCCCACGCCCTCCACCACGGCCCGCCCCAGACCGCCCTGGAGCGGCTGCGCCGCCCCATCGAGGAGGGCGTTCCCTTCGCCCTGGGCTATGCCCTGGGATTTTTGTGCCACTACTTACTGGATCGGAGCTGCCACCCCTTCGTCTACGGCAACGCCAGCGCCGACGGCATCAGCCACATGGCTATGGAGGGGGAGTTTGACCGCTTCCTGATGGCGCGGGATGGCATCGACCCCCACCGCGTCACCCCCATGAAGCGCCCCACTGACCCGTGGGTGTACGCTGCCGCCGCCCACGCCTACGAAAGTGTGGACGAGCGCGGCTTCCGGGTGTCCATGGCGGGGTTCTATCGGGTGTCCCACCTGCTGACGCTGTTCCAGGGGACGGTATTCTGCGTCCCCTTTGACCTCATCACCTGCAAGAGCGACTCCGCCGCCCGTATGCTGCTCCACAAGACCCCCGCCCCGGAGACGGAGCGCACCAACCCGGCGCTGCTGGCCCTGCTGGAGGGGGCCGTCCAGCCCTCCGCCGCCCTGGTGGAGCAGGCGCTGAACGCCTATGAGACCGGCGGCTCCCTGGACTTCCTGCCCCGGGAGAACTTCCAGGGCAGGCCCCTGGCGGCGCTGGGGTGAAGCGGGTGCCGTTTGACAGGCGTATCCTTTGCCGTTATAATAAATGGGAAGCGTCTGACGCTTCCCGTTTTTCTGTGTTTATGCCCGCAGAAATAGTGGCTAGTGGTTAGTGGCTAGACGCCCCTTCGGGGCGTGAGCTATTAGCCGTTAGCTGTTAGCTGTTAGCGGCGGTGGTTGAAACCGCTGGGTGTCCCCTCGACCAGTAGTAGAGCGTGAAGCCTAAATCTTTACCTTTTTTGTAGGGGCGCACAGCGTGCGCCCGCCCCGTTTTCCTCTGAGACGGGGGTTGCAATAGAGAATTTGCCCTGTCTTTTCTGATAAAAAAGTGCGGCCCCTCAAATATGCTTCTATGCTTCCTCAGGCAAATACTGCGGGACGCAAAAGGGCAGCCGGGCGCACACTGTGCGCCCCTACTGAAACAAGGGGAGCCGTCGGCATTGGCCGGAAACAATGATAGAAAGGCGGCCAAGGGCCGCCCCTACAGAAACATAAAAATTTTGAATATCAACTTGATGCAGCTATCACAAACTGACACAGGAGGAATCTTATTATGACACTGGAAGAAGCAAGGGCCAACCTCACCGCCCTGCAACAGAAGCTGACCGCCTACAACCACGCCGTGGGCCTGATTTACTACGACGGCGTCACCTCTGCCCCCAAGGGCACCGCCGGGAACCGGGGGCAGACCCTGTCCGTCCTGACCCAGGAGCTGTACCTGCTCACCACCGGGGCGGACACCGTCTCCCTGCTGGAGTTCCTGGACAGCCAGCGGGAGAACCTGACCACCCGGGAGCGCCGCACCGTCACCCTGATGCTCCGGGACATCCGGGAGATGCAGAGCATCCCCATGGAGGAGTATGTGGCCTATCAAAAGCTGCTGGTGGAGGCGGACGATGTGTGGCACACCGCCAAGGCGACCAATGACTTCGCCCTGTTTGAGCCGCTGCTGACCCAAATCTTCTCCACCCTCCGCCGCTTCGCCGGGTACTGCGCCCCGGACAAGGACCCCTATGACTACTGGCCGAACCAGTTCGAGGAGGGGGCCACCCGGGAGAGCTGCGACCAGTTCTTCGCCACCCTCCGGGTCCACATCGTCCCCCTGCTGAAGCAGGTGCAGGCGAAGCCCCAGGTGGACGACAGCTGCCTCCACGGCCACTTCCCGGTGGAAAAGCAGGATAAGCTGTCCCGCCTGCTGATGGACACCATGGGCATTGACCGGAACCACTGCGGCCTGGCCACCACCGAGCACCCCTTCACCACCACCCTGGGCTCCCTGTACGATGTCCGTATCGCCACCCATTACTATGAGGACAACTTCGCCTCCTCCATGTACAGCGTCATCCACGAGGGCGGCCACGCCCTGTATGAACTGGGCATCGACCCGGAACTGGCCTACACCGTGCTGGACGACGGGGTGTCCATGGGCATCCACGAGAGCCAGAGCCGCTTCTATGAGAACATTCTGGGCCGGAGCCGGGCCTTCACCTCCTACCTGTTCCCGAAACTCCAGGAGATTTTCCCGGAGCAGCTGGCGGGCTACACCGCCGAGGACTTCTACCGGGCGGTGAACATGGCCCAGCCCTCCCTCATCCGCACCGAGGCGGACGAACTGACCTACTGCCTCCACATCATGGTGCGCTATGAGTTGGAGAAGGCCGTCTTTGACGGAACCCTGGCCGTCCACGACCTGCCCGCCGCCTGGAACCGGCTCTATAAAGAGTATCTGGGGATAGACGTACCCGACGACACCCACGGCGTCCTCCAGGACAGCCACTGGTCCGGCGGCAGCGTGGGGTACTTCCCCTCCTACGCCCTGGGCAGCGCTTACGGGGCACAGTATCTGCGGAAGGTGCAGGAGACCGTGGACGTGGACGGCTGCCTGCGCCGGGGGGACTTCGGCCCCATCAACGAGTGGAACCGGGAGCACATCTGGCAGTACGGCTCCACCTACACCCCGGCGGAGATTTTCCAGAAAGCCACCGGCGAAGCCTTCGACCCCACGGTGTACACCACCTATCTGGAGGAGAAGTACGCCGACCTGTACGACCTGTAACCCCGAAGGCGGTACACCATGAAGCAGCCAAAGGAAAGCAAGACCAACGCCATGCGCATCCTGGAGGAGGCGGGCATTCCCTACCGGGTGCGTACCTATCCTCACGATAGCGGCGAGGCCCCGGACGGCCTGACCGTGGCTCAGGCCCTGGGCCAGGATCCGGACAGCGTCTATAAAACCCTGGTGGCCAGAGGGGCCAGCGGGACGTATTACGTCTTTGACCTGCCGGTGAGCCAGGAGTTGGATTTGAAAAAGGCCGCCCGGGCGGTGGGGGAGAAGAGCGTGGCCATGCTCCATGTGAAGGAGCTGCTCCCCCTGACGGGGTACGTCCGGGGCGGCTGCTCCCCCATCGGCATGAAGAAGCCCTTTTACACCACCTTCCAGGAGACGGCCCAGCTTTACGACGAGATCGCCGTCTCCGCCGGGCGCATCGGCACCCAGGTGGTGGTGGAGCCCACGGCCCTCTGCCAGCTGGTGGGCGGGCAGTTCGCAGACATCGTGAAAGATAACTGAAACAGGGCGCTGCCGCAGCGTGCGGCAGCGCTTTGTTTTCCTTGAAAATCTGAAAGCAATGCTTGACACGTGCTTTTACACGTGCTATAATCAACTCAGTTAAAGGGGGGCTGCCAGTGAAAAGCTACTCATCCCGCGAGGTGATACGGATACTCAAGGCGGATGGATGGTATGAGGTCTCCTGCGTTGGAGACCATCACCAGTTCAGGCACCCATCCAAACCCGGCAAAGTAACCGTTGTCCACCCTGAAAAAGACATCCCACTTGGGGCGCTGAAAAGCATCGCAAAGCAGGCGGGGGTCATGTTCCCGTGATTCCCGCCCCGTGAAACGGAGGCATCTATGAAAGACCGTTATATCTTCCCCGCCATTATGAACTATGCTGACGACGGCATTTCCGTCTCGTTCCCGGATCTGCCCGGCTGCCTCACCTGCGCCCATGACACAGAAACCGCCCTCGCCCGTGCAAAGGAAGCCCTGGGGCTGTACCTGTACGACTCCGAACAGTGCGGAGAGGTCATCCCGGAACCCTCTGACATCCCGGATTTGACCCTTGGAGACGGCGACATCCCCACCCTGGTGGATGTTTTCATGCCGTCCATCCGTGACCGCATCAACAACCGGACAGTGAAGAAAACCCTTACTATCCCCGCCTGGCTCAACCGGGAAGCCGAAGCCGCCGGGGTCAATTTTTCTCAGGTGTTGCAGGACGGTTTGAAGCGTTATTTGAGCGTATAACACACAGCCCCCGGATGATTCCGGGGGCTGTGCTTTTTTGCGCCGTCCGATGCGGGGCGGAGCTGCTAGCTGTTAGTGACTAATCACTAACCACTAGTCACTAGCCACTAACCTCCCCATCCCCCACCCTGGACAAATCAAAGCTCGGGATATACCCCGCGCTGGCGGCGCTGTCCTCCTGGGTAAACCCCTCCAGCCCCAGGTCGGCCATGTACTCCCTGGCCTTCCGGGCCTCGGCCCGCCGAAGGGGGCGGTCGATTTCCGGGTAGTCCGCCGCCCTGCCGCAGGGCACATACTGGCTCATCAGGGAGAACAGCACCCCGCCGGTGGGGAAGGTCTCCGCCACCCAGTCCATCACCGCCCTGGCCCCGGCCAGCTGACCGGGCAGCACCAGATGCCGGATGATGACCCCCCGTTTGATGAGGCCGTCCTCCAGCACCACCGGGCCGGTCTGGCGGTACATCTCCAGGATGGCGGCTTTCGCCACCTCCGGGTAGTCCGCCGCGCCGGAGTACCGGGCGGCCGTCCGGCCGTCCAGATATTTCAGGTCGGGCAGGTACACGTCCACCAGCCCTTCCAGCCCCCGCAGGGACTCCACCCGCTCATAGCCCCCCGTGTTCCACACCACAGGAACGGGGGGCTTTTCCGCCGCCAGCACCCGCCGCAGCACATGGGCATAGTGGGTAGGCGAGACCAGGTTGATGTTGTGGGCACCCTGGGCCACCAGCTCCCGGAAGATCTCCCCCAGCCGGGCCTCGGTAACGGGTTGTCCAAAGCCCTGGCGGCTGATTTGGTCGTTCTGGCAAAAGACGCAGCCCAGGGGACAGCCGGAGAAGAACACCGCCCCGGAGCCGTTCGTGCCGGACACCGGCGGCTCCTCCCACCGGTGGAGGGCGGCACGGGCCAGCACCGGGACGCTGGGCATCCCGCAGAGGCCCTCGCCGTGGGTCTCGTCCCGCAGCGCCCCGCACTGGCGGGGGCAGAGATTGCAAATCATGGCGTTTTTCCTCCTTTGTACACAATGTGATCAATTTAAAGAGATGCACCCCTCCAGCGGCTGCCGCCGGGTTCCCTCTGCCGCTTGACGGCGGAGCTGGCTGGCCGCAAGGCCAGACTGAGGGGTGGGAAGGCCGGACAAAGTCTCAATAGCGAACGTTCTCTGAGGAGGCCCACCGTAATAGAGAGTGAAAACTAAAACTTTGTTTTGTTCAACCATCACAAAATACCAGTGGACAGACTGCGGCATCACCCCTCAGTCAGCTTCGCTGACAGCTCCCCTTTCAGGGGAGCCAATGACGTAGAGATTATGACAACTTCTTGCCGCCCCTGAAAGGGTAGGGAGGCGCGAAGCGCCGGAAATGCCGCTTGACGGCGGAGGGGTTTGCAGCCGCCCCTACAGAAAAGTAAAGATTTAGGCTTTATCTTCTAGTAAGGGCAAATACCTATTTCCCTTATCCTTCCTTCTCTAAGAAGGAGAACGTGGCCGGGCGCACACTGTGCGCCCCCACTGGATGAGGGAAACCACCGGCGGCAGCCGGTGGAGAGAGTGCGGCTCCTTTCAGCCGATAGCATTGTCTCTATGCTTCATAGTCGTCCTGCACCTTCAAAATCACCGCGATGTGATAGGCCAGCAGGTAGGGCAGGCAGTCGCTGTGGGTGGCCAGGGGGTTCCCCAGCAGCTCCCGGATGCGGCCCATGCGGTAGTTCACCGTGTTGCGGTGGGTATACATCTCATCCGCCACCGCCTGGAGGCTGCCGTCGTGGAGCAGGTACCGGAACAGCGTCTCCTTATAGTTGCTGCCGTGGCGCCGGTCATGCTCCAGCAGCGGGCCCATGACCTCATGGTAGTAGTCCAGCATCAGGGTGTCGTCGGGGATGGAGTACAGCAGCTTGTAAAACCCCATGTCCCGGAACAGCACCAGGTCGGTGTGGGTCAGCTGGGCCCGGCGGACGGCGGAGACGGCGGAGTAATAGGCGGCGTCCAGCTTGGTCACGTCCGCCACCGGGGAGCCAATGCCGATGCTGATGCGGGGGTTCTCCTCCTCATAGCCGTAGGTGGCCCGATAGGTGTCCAGGACGGTGCGGGCGATTTCCTCCGTCACGGCGGTGTCCTTCTGGTTCAGCAGGAGGACGAACCGCTGCTCATAGGTGAACACCAGGTATTGAAATCCCCACTTGTTCAGGGCGGTGTGGAACCGCAGTTCCGCCCGGTGGATACCCAGGCGGCGGTCGCTGTCCGGCACCTCCACGAACACCACCAGCATCTGATACCCCGCGTCGTTGTCAAAGTAGTCCAGCAGCCGCGCCGTGTAGGACCCGGCGGCGTTGGGGGAAAGAATGATGTTGATGACCGCCCGGGCCAGCCGATCCATGTCGTGGCTGCTCTCGTCGATGCGGGAGCAGCAGGCCCGGACGAAGGCGGTGACGGAGAACTCCCAGGGCATGGCGAAGAGGGGCATCCGGTTCTTCTCGCAGAACTGAACCACCTCCTCCGGCGCTTCGGTGAAGTATTTGCCCAGGTTGATGACCATGCCGGAGCATTTCTTCTCGTTCAGACGCTGGGCCATGCGCAGCAGCCCCGTGGCGTCCTTCGCGCCGTAGCCGGTGGTGACCAGCAGCTCGTTCCCCCAGAAGAAGTCGGCAATGCTGACATCCTCCGCCAGATGTACCCAGGTCACCACATGATCCAGGGCGTCGTTGTTGGAGGCCAGACATTCCAGGTGGAACCGCTCCCGCATCTCGTTGTAAAGCTCCCGCAGGGTCAGGGCCATAGTGAATTTCTCCCTTCACAGAATCTTTTTCCTGCACAAATCCCGTCAAATAGTGTCAGCGCACCCGGTTTCCCGCGCTGTCCCAAGCTATTTCTCCAAAATTTGGTGCTTAGAGCACAAAATACAGCCGAACCTTTAGGTTATCGGCATATTGCATCTGCCCGTTTTTGTGCTATTATAATATCAACAAGAGGGAAACGCAAGAGGCAATTCCCTCAAACGAAATGGAGGTATTTGATTATGGTAATGGCAAGTGATGCAACGCTGAGCAGCTTCGACTTTTACGCTGCCGCCGGTCAGCCCTGGTCGGATGCCGGCCAGAGCGTCCGGGTGAACGACCACAACCGGGTCAGGGTGATGACCCACCTGCTGCACAAGGCAAAGTAAACCCGCAAACGCAACTTAACTTCTAATCTTTCTAACTTTTTTGGAGGTATTTGTTATGATTATGGAAAATGATGTCAACCTGGGCTGCTACGACTTCTACGCCCCCATCAGCCAGATGAACTGGGACGCCAGCAAGAAGAATGATGTGAAGGAGCAGCGCCGCTTCGCCCGTCTGTTCCGCAACAGCAAGTAAGAAAATCGCAAACCAGCAGCGCATCCCCTTCTCCATTCTAATGCGCTGAATAGCAGCTGCCCTGACGATTGACTCCCGTCAGGGCAGCTTTTTTGTGTGCAGGGCACAAGGGGAGCTAGTGGCTGGTGGCTAGTGGCTAGACGCCTCCGGAGGAGGCGTGGGCTGTTAGCTATTAGCTATTAGTTATTAGTGGTAATTGAAACTGCCAAATTTCCCCCTCATCCAGTAGGGGCGCACAGTGTGCGCCCGGCTGACGTACCCTCCTTAGAGAAGGAATGATAAAGGAAAAACGTTTTGCCCTTGCCGGGGCATGGCCTCCTTAGATAATGTTCGCTATAGAGGCTTTGTCCAGCCTTCGCCGTCAAGCGGCATTTCCGGCGCGTTGCGCCTCCCTACCCTTGCCAGGGAAGCGGGGACTTACTTTTCTCGCTCCGCCGAGAAAAGTAACAAAAGAGGGCGGCTCAGGGAGGGGCTTCGGGGCCTCGCCCCTCCCTAAGAACCCTCCCCCTA
>JAJQFX010000276.1 GCA_021200895.1 Clostridiales bacterium
CCCCACCGGCTGCTCGGATACCACCTTGTCAGCGGGCGCCATCTGCACGGTGTCCGTTATCCCGTCCTGGTACCGCACCGTGCAGTACCGGCCTTGTGGGTGGACGTAAATCACCGTGGCGGTTTTTGCCGCCGGGGTGGCGTTGTGCTCCCCGTGCTGCCAGGACGGGGCCACCTGGAGCTTGTCCCCCAGGTGGATGTTGTCTGCCAGCGTCATGGTTCTGCCTCCTTGGCGGCCTGGGCCAGCTCGTCCGTCAGGGCTTGCCAGCGCTCTTCATCTTTCGCCGCAGCCTTGATTTCCGCCCAGGCCGCATCATGGCCGTCTTTCCGGCCGATGGAGTACATACCAATCTCGATAACGATGGCAACAGCCAGATTCAGTATCACAGCCATATCCTTACCTCCCCGCCAGGCGCAGCATCAGCGTGGCCAGCGCCGCCGGAAAGACCACATAGGGCAGCATGGCCCCGGCAGTCTTCAGGTCGCCCAGAAACGCAGAGGCTACCCCGCCCACAGCGGAGACGATAGCCACCGCCCCCAGCACCGCCGCGCCCAGCGCCAGCATGGCCGCGCAGGCGTTCCGGTCTTCCCGGTTATACAGCGCCTTGGCCCCGGCTTCCAGCGCCAGGATTTCGTCTGTTTCCTCGCCGTTCTCCCGCCGCATCTCGGCGGCGATTTCGGTCAGGATTTTCGCTTCATTTTCTTTCATGGTTGCTTTCCCCCTTGTTGTGATTGCCCGTCTCTCCGGGCTGTCTGTGGGGCCGGTGGGCGGTTCATGCGCCGCCTGGGGGCTTTGTCCATAAGGGTATCCTTTCCATAGTTTTGTTGGGATGCCTTTCTTCCCCGTGGGACACCGGCGGATAGGGCGGGGCAGTAACCGCACACGCCCCGCCATGCCGGGCAACTCTAGGCGCGTCCGGCCACGCCGCAGGCGGGTGAAAGAGAGTGTAAAAACCGCCCGCATGGAGCCGCCCGCCGGAGTTGCACCGACGCGGGCGGGTGTGGGTATCCCGTCCCGGAACTGTCTGCGGCATGGCCCCGCAACGCGGGGCGTTTGTTATCGGAAAATCCCATGGGTACCGTCCCGCATGGCCTTCTCCTCGTCGCTCATCTCGTATCCCAGCATCTCCAGGTCGTTGTAGAGGTTGGTCAGTTCTCTGTCCTCCTTGTGCTGCCACACCCAGATTTGCTTCCTGTTGTCCCAGCGGCGCTCATAGTAACAGTTCTGCTCGTCCTCGGCGGCGGCGTAGGCCACGGCCAGCAGCTTGTACCCCCAGAGGAAGAAGCTGCCCTGGTCGTCCTGGAGCATCTCCTTCAGGTCTGCGGCGGTGGTGTTATCGTCGATTTCCAGGTGCAGCAAGTCGGCCAGCAGGTCACTGTCCACGCCCCAGCCCCAGCTTGCGCCCAGCATGGCGTTGCTGGCAAAGGCGCAAACCGCCCCCATCTTGCTTTCCGTCACCTGGAAGTCCCGGATGAAAGCCGTTCGCAGTTCCCTGTGCCGCTGGTCGATTTCGTCCAGCCGCTTTTCCCGCCGTTTTTCCGCCGCCCGGGCCTCCTGCTTCTGCCGCTCCCGGTCAGCTTTCTCCTCCAGGTCGGCGGGCGCGGCCCGGTAGATGCTCACGCCGTCCCGCTCCTCCCGGTAGTAGTACCGCACGGTGTCCGCGTCCTTTGGCCGCTCGACCTTGGAATCAGCTTTCCAGTTCCAGACGCAGTAACTTTTTACATAGCCCAGCGTCACGCCGGTTGCGTCCTTTCCGTTCTCCGCCCAGGGCGTGATTTCTGCCAGGCGGGCTTGTATGAACGCTTTGTTCTTCTCCGTCTCCTGTGCCTTCCGAAGCTCGTTCTGGAAGTTGGCAGTGCCGACGGTGTCCAGCACCTTGTTTTTCAGTTCCGGGTCATGTACCTTGTCCAGCTCCATGTAGTCCTGGAGGGTGGCCCCTCTGGCCTCGCTGGCCTTGAAGCGCTCCTTGTCCAGCGCCAGCAGCTTCACCCGCCGCCGGATGGTGGAGGTGGAAAAGCCGGATTCCGTGGCGATCTCCTCCACCGTGCTGCCCAGGTCGAGCATCATCTGGAAGCCCTCCGCCTGCTCGTAGACGGTCAGGTCGCTCCGCTGCATATTCTCCGTCAGCATGGTTTGCAGCTGTTCCTTCCGGGACAGCTCAGTGACCACACAGGGGACTTCCGTCAGCTCCGCTTCCTTCGCCGCCGCCAGCCGCCGGTGGCCGATGATGACGGTGTAGCCGTCCGGGCTCCACTGGCTGTTGGCCGCGTCCTCCAACGCCTGGGCCTTCCCTTCGTCCTCCTCCAGCAGCGCCCACTTCTTGGCTTTCAGCCACTCCATGTGGGTCATGGCATGGCCGGGGATGACTGTCAGGTTTTGCAGAATGCCGCTGGCCTTGATGCTGGCCGTCAGCTCGGTCAGGTCGCCCAGGTCTTTCCGGGGGTTGTCCGGGTGGGGGTAAATCTTTTTCGTTTCGATGTAGACCAGTTCTGCCATTGGGTTTTCCTCCTTGTTTTTTTCAGTTCTCCGCTCAGCGGGTACGATGCTGTTTGATAGGGTCGAGGGCTGTGTAATCGCTGCCCGCCGCCCGCATCTGCCGCCGGTCGATGGCGGCTGCCACATCGATGGCAAGGTAGCGGGGCCACCCGCCGTCCTCCACGGTGTAGCTGTCGATGGAGGACAGGAACTTTTTGGTGGTGTGGTAGCTCTTCGCGCCGATATACTCGCCCACCTGCTTGGCCGACAGCGTGTTTCCGTACTGGCGGCGCAGGTCGTCGGCGATTTTACTGCGGTTTGCCACGGCTTTTCACCTCCTTGTCTTTGTGTTGTGTGGTGGTTACTGTCCGGTGGGGTGGTCGGTGGTTCACATTATTTGGACAGTATACTAGACATCATTCTCAAAAAAATATCATTCACAGAACAGCCGAGCGCTTTCGCTATCTTCTGGAGAGTTTTAGTGGTTGTAACTGTGGTCTTATTTGTTTCCAATAAGGACAGCAAAGCTCTGGAAATTCCAGCTTTTTGCGCCAACGCCTCTTGTGTCAGACCAGCTTCTTCGCGCTTCTTCTGAATCATAAATCCCATTTGTATCACCTCCTCTCTATTGTTGCATTTAGTCTAGCATACTAGACAGCATTTGTCAAGCATTATTTGTCTAGTGAATTTTACATTTTTCTCTTGACGTTTCGTCTATTGTATTGTACAATACAATAGACGAAAGAAAGGAGTTCTTGCATATGACGTTAGGGGATATTATCAAGCAGTATCGCATGGAACATCAAATGTCGATGGACAAATTTTCAAAAATTAGCGGGTTAAGCAAAGCCTATATTGGGATACTGGAAAAAAATGTAAATCCTACCACCGGCCGACCCGTTACGCCTTCCATTGTGACAGTAAAATGTGTGTCCATGGCTACCGGAATTGAATTTGACACTCTGCTCAATATGCTGGATAGCGACCAGCCAATTTCCTTAGAGGCAGCTCCCTCTGCCGCAAGCCAAGAGCCAGACACCGACCCCCAAATAGATGCACTCGTGCGCAACGCCGAACAACTCAACGCCCAGGGCAAGCAGAAGCTGGTGGACTACTCGGACGACCTGCTGGGCAATCCGGTTTATCAGAAGCAAACGCCGGGCGAAACGTCGCCCCTCACATAGGGCGTGGATTGAAATAGAAGATAGAATGGCATAGCAGCACATATAAAAACATTTGTTTTCACGGTTGACAAATACTTTTATATGTGTTATCATATACTTGCCAGGAGGGATAACGTGAAAAGTTATTCATCGAGGGAAGTCATCAAAGCGCTACAGGCGGACGGCTGGTATCTGGTCAATGTTGTGGGAAGTCATCACCAGTTCAAGCACCCGGAAAAGAAGGGCCGCGTTACGGTGAAGCACCCGGACAAGGACATCCCGCCCAAAACCCTGCAAAGCATTGAACGGCAATCCGGGCTTACCTTCCGGTAAGCCCTCCCTCCTGATGTTGATGTTGCTTCCCGAGCCGGAAGCGTTGATTGATGAAATGAGGAATTGACATGAAAAAGCCTGAACGTTATGTGTATCCCGCCGTCTTTACCTGTGAGCCGGGGCAGGAGATTGCGGTCGTGTTCCCGGACTTGGATGTGGCCACCAGCGGCGAAGATGACGCGGACGCGCTGCTGTCCGCCCGTGAACTTTTGGGCTGTGTGATGTTCGGCCTGGAAGAGGATGGGGAGGAAATCCCAGCCCCCACCCCGCTGGCCCAGGTGCAGACCCAGGAGGGGGAGGCGGTGATGCTGGTTGACGTATATATGCCGTCCGTCCGCATGGCCGAAATTAACCGGTCTGTCAACCGCACCGTTACCCTCCCGGCGTGGCTGAACGCCGCCGCTCAGGAGCGGAACATCAACTTTTCGCAGGTGTTGCAAGAGGCGTTGAAGAAGCTGATTGCGCCCCATGACGCCGCCGACGCCGCGATGTAAAGAAGCTGGTGGACTACTCGGACGACCTGCTGGGCAATCCGGTTTATCAGAAGCAAACGCCGGGCGGGTCGTCAGCCTCCGATGGTTTAGGTAGAATGGCATAAATTTTTTAATCGTTTGCTTGACATACTCTATAGAGTATGTTATACTATTATTATCAAGAGGGCAAGCTACTTGATAGACTCCCAAAGGAGGGATAAACATGGAGGCCGTAAACGAAATGATTAGCGAAAAGGAATTGAAACTGTTGATGAACTTCATCAAGGACGACCTGATGGAAGCGAAGGAATCTACTAACACAGAAGTAAAGGACAACAAAATCAAGCGGGTGCTGGAACACATTCAGCAGTACCTGGAGGATTGACCACAAAGGGCGGTCTTGCCGCCGCCCTTCCTTTTGGAGGGAACCAGCATGGATGAGAAGCGTAAAACCCACACAAGCTCAGCGGTGAAGCGTCGATATAATCAAAAGGCATACAAGTCGCTGACCGTTCAGGTCAAGCCGGAGCTGGCCGCTCGCATACAGACGTATAAAGAACAGGAAGGCATCAGTATGTCACAGCTGCTTTCCCGCGCTATGGACGCTCTGGAAAAATAAAAAATCCCCCAGCGCCGGAGCGCCAGGGGAGAGGAGAAGGGGAGCCGCTTAGAGATTCAATTCCTGCCGCAGGGCAGTTTGCAGGATTGCGGAGACGTTCAGCCCCGCCTGGTCGGCCCGTTCATTCAGCCAGCAGGGGAGGCTGACGTTGCGCCGGACAGAGCGCTGATTATGGGCGCGGCGGTATGCGTCCACATCTACGTCAATCAGGGAGACGATTTCGCCGCTTTCCGCCTGGATGGAGGACGGCTCAGAAGCGGCGGGCAGCTCCTTGCCTTCATCCTCCATATCCATGCACATCAGCCCGATGACATCCCGCCCCATTTCAATCGCGTCAGCCAGGGATTCGCCCTGGGTGTTGCACTCCAGGTCGGGAACGTAGACCATATACCCATCGTCCAGCCGGGTGAAAACCACCGGATAAACCACTACCATAGAAATTCCTCCATTCTGAATTGTGTGGGGGCGGGGGATTATTTCAGCCCCCGCCGTTTGATGATTGCCTTTGCTACTGGTTCTTTGATTTCCTTCTGTCGGGAAATCGGCTCATTGTCTACGCCGTTTGTGTAGATGTCGTGGTTTCCGCCGTCCCGTTTGTACCACCATCCGTTCTTTTCCAGCAGCTTGATTAAGTCCCGTCTTTTCATGTGGCTGCCCCTCCTTACATTCATTATTATACACACTTATTGTGTATTTGTCAAGGGGCATACACAATTTTTACACAAAAAACTCCCCCAGCGCCGGGGCAGTGGGGGAGAGAAAAGGGATATGGCGGTCAGCCTGCGTCAAGCAAGGTGCGGATGCTCTCTTGCAGCACCTGGGAGCAGTTGATGCCCCGCTTGTCTGCAAGCTCAGCCATCCAGGCCGGAAGGGAGACGTTCTTTCGGACGGCTCTGGTGTCGGTTGTCGCACGGTAGGCGATGGAATCCACCTGGATGAGGGAGAACACAGCGCCGGAAGCATGGTCGAGTTCCTCTTGCGGGGTGGCTGCGGGGATAGGCAGCCCTTCATCCTCTGCAACGACCAGCCAGCCGGATGCGGCATCGGTGATTTGCTCAATCGCGTCCTGCAAGCTGCTCCCGGTGGTGATGCAGCCGGGAAGGTCAGGAACGCGGGCGTACCACTTCGCCCCGTCCTGGATAAAGGTAGCGGAATAAATATACTTCATTGTGGGAACCTCCTTCTATGGTGGGGCTCCGGGGCATCAGCCCCGGCCCTGATTGTTCTTTTTGATTTCGTTTTGGATATATCGCAGGTCGCTTTCATCGAAGTCGTGCCGTTTCAGCGGAATGATGCAGCCAACTTTCGCATTGTAGTATATGTCGTGCCGTTGGCCGTGCCGCTTGAAAATGTACCCGTTTGCTTCGAGTTCTTCGACCGCTTTTGCTCTGGGCTTCATTGCCTCATCCCCTTTACGATTATATTATACACACTTTTGCGCAAAATGTCAATAGGGAAATACACAACTTTGCGCAAAAACCCTCCCCCAGTGTTGTAGCACCAGGGGAGGGCAAGGGTAGTAAAGTTCAACCGCCTATACTACCCTTTCAGTTTAACACACATCTGCGAAAATTGAAAGGAGAATTTCTATGTCGCACAAAAGAGAAAACGGTGGTGGCAGCATCTACAGGCGGAAAGATGCCACCTCGCGCCCGTGGGTGGCCGTAGGGCCGACAAAATATGAACTGTGGGAAACGGGAAGTTGAGGACGATTCGCCCTGTCCTGGGCCACTACAGGACGGCACGGGAGGCCACCAACGCCCTGGAGGCCTATCTGAAGCACCCTACTACAAAATACAATATCACGGTAGGGGAGTTATACGCGGAGTGGAGCGGCATTGCGTTCCGCAGCATCTCCAGGGCCACCCAGGACAACTACCGGACGGCGTGGAAGCACCTGGCCCCGCTGTCGGACGCGCTGTTCCGGGAGCTGCGCACCGGCCAGATGCAAGCCGTTATAGACAGCTGCGCCCAAACCATGTCGCTGTCCAGCCTGCAAAAAATCAAAGCGCTGCTGACGCAGCTTTACACCTACGCCATACAGAACGACATCGTAGACAAAAACTATGCGGCCTTCCTGTCTCTCCCCAAGGTGGAGAAGAAAAAGAAAGATGCCTTCACCGACACGGAGCTGGAGAAAATCCGCCAGGCCGTGGGCGTGGTACCCTGGGCGGATGCCATCTATGTCATGTGTTACACGGGCTGGCGCATCTCGGAGTTTTTGGAGTTGACGCCGTTTGACTATGACGCCGCTGCCCATACCCTGACTGGCGGCAAAAAGACAGATGCAGGCCGTGACCGGCTGGTGCCAGTCCATCCCAAGGTGCAGCCGATTTTGGACGCCTGGCTTGCCAAGGGCGGGCAAACCATCTTTTGCAAGGAGGACGGTACACCCTGGACGGCCAATGACTGGCGGCGGCGCTGCTGGTACCCCGCGCTGGAGCAAATCGGCGTTCGGCGGCTGACGCCCCACGCCACCCGGCACACATTCGCCACCATGGGCGCGGCGGCGGGCCTGCGGCAGGAGGACTTGCAGGCCATCCTGGGCCATGAAAGTTATGAAATCACTGCCAGCACCTATATCCACCAAAGCCCGGAAACGTTGCAAAAAGCCATGGAGAAAATCGGCTGACCTGTAGCAACCCTGTAGCAACGCACTGTAATTTGTGCATAACTAACAGCGTCAAAAAATGCAAAAAGTGGGTAGATTGTCACCAATCTACCCACTTTTTGGTGGAGATAAGCGGGATCGAACCGCTGACCTCTTGAATGCCATTCAAGCGCTCTCCCAGCTGAGCTATACCCCCATGAGAAAAATGTAAACATGAACTTTATCGAGACAGCCATCTGAGGAACTCAGCGGCTCGTCCTCTCAACAATCGCTATTATAGCCCATGCGTCAGGAAATGTCAAGAGGAAAATTTTAAAATTTTAATGCGGCTTGAAGGAGCATTTATTTTTCGACGTGTATGTGCTAAAATGATATGACCCCTCTCCCCCGAATAAAAAGTAGAGAAGT
>JAJQFX010000259.1 GCA_021200895.1 Clostridiales bacterium
GTGGACGCCGGGGACGACCTGCTGACCCTGACCGATGTGGGCAGTTCCGCCGAGTATCTCACCCTCCTGTCCCAGCGGGCCGACCTGGAGGAGCAGATGCAGACGCTGTACCTGCTCTATATGGATAACAACGTGTACGCGGAAACCTCCGGTGTGATTTCCGGCATCAGCGACAGCGCCACCGTTGCCTCTTCGGAGGACAGTGAGGAGTCCGAGGACAGTATGGACAGTTCAGAGACTTCCGCCGAAGCTTCTGTGGATGAGACCGCCGCCTCCACGGTATCCTTCGTGCTGAACCTGCTGAGCAGCGCCGACATTTCGGAAACGGTGACGGCAGACAGCCTGACCCTCAGTGAGACGGCGCTGACCCTGGAGGAAGGGGAGACTGCCCAGCTGACCGCCGCCGTCACCCCGGAGGGGTGGAGCGGCACAGTGACCTGGGCCTCCAGCGATACGTCCGTCGCCACCGTGGACGATAGCGGCCTGGTGACTTACGTCTCTGCCGGAAGCTGCACCATCACTGCCGCGGCGGACGACCAGATGGCCGCCTGCGCCGTGACCTGCCAGGAGGCGGAGGAGGAGCCGGTGACGGCAGACAGCCTGACCCTCAGTGCCTCAAAGGTCAGCCTGGCGGCGGGGGCCTCCCTCCGGCTGACCGCCACCGTCACCCCGGAGGACTGGAGCGGCACAGTGACCTGGGCCTCCAGCGATACATCGGTAGCCACGGTGAGCAGCACCGGCCTGGTGACCTGGGTTTCCGCCGGAAGCTGCACCATCAGCGCGGCGGCGGACGGCCAGACGGCCACCTGCGCCGTGACCTGCCAGGAGGAAACAGAGGAGACGGAGGAAACGGAGGACAGCGAGGACGGCACCTCCGATGATAAGGCGGATGCCTCCGCCGTCGCCCCTGAGACCGCCGACGGCACAGAGAACGCCAGCGGCATGACCGGCGACATGAGCGGCATGACCGGAGTGACGGGTATGACCGGCATGACGGGCGACATGAGCAGCCTGTACGGCGACATGAGCGGCACGACCACCATTGACGAGTCCGCCCTGTACGAGAGCGCCCTCCAGGAGGCCATGTCCAGCCTGGCGGGCAGCACCTCCGACACTGCGACCACGGAGACGGAAGAGGAGGATTCCGTCGGCACCTACACCGTAGGGGAGCAGACCATCCTCTCCATCACCCCCCCAGGACTGCATGACTATCTCTATCAGCGTGGACGAGCTGGACATCCTCTCCCTGACGGAGGGGCAGGAAGCCGTTATCACGTTGGACGCTTTGACCGGTCAGTCCTTCACCGGCACCGTCACCGACATTGACACCAGCGGCACCAACAGCGGCGGCAACACCAAGTTCACCGCCGAGATCACCATGGCCCGCACGGAGGATATGCTGGCCGGGATGAATGCCTCCGTCCTCATCACCCTGGACACCACCGGGGACGTGCTGATCATCCCGGAGGCTGCCCTGGTGGAGGAGGGCAGCGCCACCTATGTCTACACCAGCTATGACGAGAAAAGCGACACCCTGGGCGACCTGGTGGAGGTGGAAACCGGCGTCTCCGACGGCACCAATGTGGAGATTTGCTCCGGCCTGTCCTCCGGCGACAGCTACTATTACAGCTACGCGGACGGCCTGAACTACACCTTCATCTCCGGTATCAGCGGCCTTTGGAGCTGACGGGAACCGACAAAAAGACGCGCCGAAGCAGGTTCGCTTCGGCGCGTTTTTTCAGCCTGGGGCGGCAGTCACCCCAGCGCCACGTCCAGCACCATCATCAGGGAAAACCCCACCGCAAACAGGATGGTACCAATGTCGGAGTGTTCTCCCTCCGACTGGTCGGGGATAAGCTCCTCCACCACCACATAGAGCATGGCCCCCGCCGCAACGCCCAGCAGATAGGGCAGGATGGAAATCAGCCACCTGGCCGCCAGGATGGTCAGGGCGGCCCCTACCGGCTCCACCACGCCGGACAGCACCCCGTACAGGAAGGCCCGCCGCTTGCTGACCCCTTCGCCGTACAGCGGCATGGAGATGATGGCACCCTCCGGGAAGTTCTGAATGGCGATTCCGATGGCCAGGGCCAGCGCCCCGGTCATGGTGATGGTGCTGCTGCCGGACAGCCACCCGGCGTAGACCACCCCCACCGCCATCCCCTCCGGGACGTTGTGAATGGCCACCGCCAGCACCAGCATGGTGGTGCGGGTCAGATGGCTTTTGGGGCCTTCCGCCTCGGTGCTGTTCCTATGTAGGTGGGGAATGGCATGGTCCAGAAAGAGCAGGAACAGGATACCCAGCCAGAAGCCCGCCACGGCGGGCAGGAAGGCCAGCGCACCCATACCCTCCGCCTGCTCCAGGGCGGGAATCAGCAGGCTCCAGATGGAGGCCGCCACCATCACCCCCGCCGCGAAGCCGGACAGCGCCCGCTGGAGCAGGGGGTGGATGGCTCCCCGCAGGAAGAGGACGCAGGCGGCCCCCAGAGTGGTGCCCAACAGGGGAATCAGGATGCCGGTTGCCACTTGTAACTTCATTGTTGCTACCTCCGAATCGATTCACTGGCCCGCGCCGGGCCGACATAGTATCCTATGCCGCGTCCGACAGATTGCGCCTGACGGACAGGTGGCGCTTCCTGCCGTCACACCGAACCGTCCGGCGTCAACGCTATTAGTACCACCTCGGTGGGGTTCCCCCACCGGGGCAGCCCGGCAGTGCTGTGCAGCCCGGCGGAGACGGCCAGCCGCCCGCCGTCGTACACCCCTTTGGTGTACTTCGGCAGCAGCCCCTGGCCGGGAGCGTAGACCCCGTGGCCCAGCAGCCGGATCTGCCCGCCGTGGGCGTGGCCGCTGACGGTCAGTTCGATGCCGGTGGGTTGCACCAGCGGCTCATAGTATTCCGGGTGATGGCACAGCAGAATTTTATACTCCGGGGCGGCGGCGAAGGCGGCGAGCCACCCCTCGTCCGGGCGGGTGGACAGCCCGCCCAGCCGCACCGCTGCCCCGTCCCGGGTGTACACCGTCACGGCGCGGTTGTCCAGCAGGATACCGCCTGCCTCCGCCAACTCCAGCAGATCCTGGGGCTGGAGATAGAGCTCGTGATTGCCCAGGGAGAGGTAGGTGGGGGCGATCTGCGCTGCCTGACGCAGGAAATCCAGCCCGTGCCGCTCCTGGAGCATAGGGCGACGTCTGCGCCGCAGCACGTCCATCCGGGGCCGCAGGCGCTGCTCCGCAGCCGGAAAGCGGGCCTGCCGGTAGCGCCGCTCGATGTCCGCCCAGGGGAGACCCGTCGGGGGGACGATGCGCTCCAGGGTGTCCCCCGGCAGCAAAATCAGGTCGGGCTTCGCCTGCCGCAGCAGGGCCAGCGCCGCCTCCCCCGCCTCGTCGTGAAGGTCGGCGGCTACCGCCAGCCGCAGCCGGATGCCTTTGGTGTTGGAAATCGTGTATCGGGTCAGTACCGGGCCGGCCATAACATTGCCTCCTGAACGCTGGAATGGCTGTATTGTATCACAGCGGGGCGCGTTCGGCAAGGCGAAAGGCGGCGAAGGGTGGACGCAAAAGGACAGAAAACGGTAAGTTTGGAAAAGAACGGGAGAATTTTTTCAAAAAATATGTCGAATCTCCTTGCAAAAAGCGAAGCACTATGGTAAGATAGGAAAAGATTACAGATGCGAATACTTCATTTTCCTGCTATATGGCAGGCAGAGGAAGGCGTTTCGCGTTCATATGACATTGCGTACATCGGCAGCAGCACCGTTCCACCGACCTGGAACGGTGCTCTGCGGACGGTGATGACGATGCAGTTTCAGGAATTATCGCGCAGCGTCCGTTGATGCGGGGCGCACAGGTGACGAGCATGGCAACCCCGCGGTTAGAGATCCTCTGCGCCACCATGGGCCAGACGGATTTTTCCAAACTCCAGGAACTGAAGATTCAATGCGACGTGCTGTTTGCCAACCAGGCTGACCGCTTCTCCTATGAGGAACTGACCTGGTTCGGCAGGTGGCGCTGCTTTTGGAACGGCTACCGGCGCTTTCCGGCCCTGCAATCCTATGCAGACTGGGCGGCAGAACAAAGCGAAACGGGGCTGCGCCATGAGGGCTAGCAACAGAGCCTATCCTGTGGGCGGTATGTTGCTGGCCCTGTTTCTGTTGTATCTGGCTCCCTTTGCCGACGCGAGGCTCCCTTACGTCGCCTTTCTGGTGTGCCTTTACCGGGTCGTTCGGTATGACGCGGCGGTGTTCGGCACGGATTACTGTGTGCTGGCGGCGGTGTCTCTCCTGTTCCAGACGCCGGGAGGCACCTCTCTGCTGGCATACCTCTGTATATTCGCGGTGGTTTGGCAGTTTATCCGGGGCAGCCTCCGGATTGACGCCTCTTTCGTCGTACTCATCCTGCTCCTGGACTATCTGCTGCTCCGCATGAAGGGCGGGTACAGTCAGTTCCTCCTGTGCTTCAGCCAGCTGGCATTGCTTCGCCTGTTTCTGCCCGGTCAGGATGGGCCGGTCATCGCCAGGACGGCTCACCTGTTCTGCCTCAGCCTGCTGGCTTCCTCCATCTATGCGTGGGCGCTCCGGGGGACGCCGCAGCTGCTCCTCCTCCGTGGGGCGGAGGTGGCCGCCTATCAGGGCAGCTCCGCCACGCGGTTCCAGGGGCTATTCCAGGACCCCAACTACTATATGGCCCTGCTGGCGGTGGGTATCGCCCTGACGATATGCCTGTATGTCAGCGGGCAAATCGGCGGGGTGCAGCTGGTGGCGGTGGCGGGCAGCCTGTCCGTGTTTGGCCTTTTCACCTACAGCAAGACCTTTCTGGTGGTCTTTCTGGCGCTGCTGGCCCTGTTCGTCCTGTTGCAGTTTGGGACGGGGAAGGCCGCTCTGGGGCTGGGGACGGCGGTTTGCGCCGTCCTGGGGCTGGTAGGCGCTGCCGCCTGCCCCGATACACCGTTTTCCATCGTCCTGTACCGTCTGACCAGCGCCTCCAGCCTGGGCGAGCTGACCACTGGCCGCGCCGAACTGTTTGCGGCCTATCTGGAGGCCATCCTGGAAACGCCCTCCACGCTGCTGGTCGGCGTGGGCCTTTCCGGGGACACCCTGGGGCTGGCCCCTCACAACCTGCTGCTGGAGCTTGCCTATTACCTCGGCGTGGTGGGGCTGGCCCTGTTCCTGCTCTATATCGCTCTGCTGCTCCACGGCGCGGACGGCGGGCGGCGCTGCCGTCCGCCTGCGCTGGCCAGGTACCTTGTGCTGCTGACGGTGGCCGCGCTCTTCAGCACGTTGAGCGGGATGTTCTCCGCCACCACCTATGTGATGCTGTTTCTCGCCGTGGCCGCTGTGGGGATGCCGGGGCGGGGGAAGATGCAGGCGAAGGCAGAGGAACACGCCCCACGGAAGCAATAAGCTGTCACAGTACCCGCCAGGGAGGGGAGATTTACTATGCAGTCATTCAGCCATCGGGTCCTGCTCATCACCGGCGGAACGGGTTCCTTCGGTAACGCCGTCCTGCATCGGCTCCTGCCCACGGACATCGGGGAGATACGCATCCTCTCCCGGGACGAGAAGAAGCAGGACGATATGCGCCACCGGTACCAGAAGGCGTTTCCGGCCCATGCCCAAAAACTCCGGTTTTATCTCGGGGACGTGCGGGACTACGCCTCCATCGTCAACGCCTTTCGGGGGGTGGACTATGTGTTCCACGCCGCGGCGCTGAAGCAGGTGCCCTCCTGCGAGTTTTACCCCATGGAGGCGGTGAAAACCAACGTCCTGGGGTCGGACAACGTCATCTCCGCCTGCGTCGCCAACGGGGTGAAGAAGGCGGTGTTCCTCTCCACGGATAAGGCGGCCTACCCCGTCAACGCCATGGGCATGACCAAGGCGCTGATGGAGAAGAACGTGATCGCCCGCTCCCGGCAAATGCTGGAGGGCGACCCTATCCTCTGCCTGACCCGCTATGGCAACGTCATGGGTTCCCGCGGCTCGGTCATTCCCCTGTTTTGCCAGCAGATCGAGGAGGGGAAGCCCCTCACCATCACCAACCCCGCCATGACCCGGTTTATGATGACGCTGGAGGAGGCGGTAGACCTGGTGCTGTACGCCTTCGCCCACGGCCAGCAGGGCGACCTGTTCGTCCAGAAAGCGCCTGCGGCCACCATCGCCACCCTGGCCCAGGCCATCCTGGAGCTGCGGGGCTCCAGCCTGGGGGTCACATTCATCGGCCCCCGCCACGGGGAGAAGCTGTTCGAGGTGCTGGTCACAGCGGAGGAAATGCTCCGGGCAGAGGAACGGCCCGGCTTCTTCCGCATCCCCGCTGACAACCGGGACTTGAACTATGACCGCTATTTCAGCCAGGGCTGCCCTGTGCTGGAGCAGGACAGGCAGTACCACTCCCACAACACCAGGCGGCTGGATGTGGCGGAGATGAAGCTTTTGCTGCAAACCCTGCCTCAGTTCGGCGGCGCACCCGGGTAGGGGCATGGATGCTTTCACAAGGGGCAGAGGGTTTCCTGTTTCATTTTCGTCATTTTACCTCTTGCATTTTGGCTGGGCTGTGCTACAATAGACTGGACAACTGAACAAGGATGTCTTCAGGGCAGGGTGAAATTCCCGATCGGCGGTAAAGTCCGCGCGCGTAACTGCATGAACCGGTGCAACTCCGGTACCGACAGTATAGTCTGGATGAAAGAAGATGTGTTGTTTTTCGAATAGCGGTAGTGGGCGTGTTTTATCCCCGTCCTCCCCCCTGTCCGCACTCTTTGAAACATAACACCTGAAGCACATAGCTGGCTCAGGTGTTAATTTTTTTGAAGGAGTGCGTCTCTTATGAAAGGAACCACACGCAACATCACCGTCGCCGCCATGCTCTCCGCCGCGGCCTTCATCCTCATGTTCATCGAGTTTCCCATCCCCATCATGCCCAGCTTCGTCAAGCTGGACATCAGCGACCTGCCCGCCCTGCTGGGCACCTTCGCCCTGGGGCCGGTCTACGGCGTGGTCATCGAGCTGCTGAAAAACCTGCTCCATATCCTCATCAAGGGCACCAGCAGCGCCGGCGTGGGGGAGCTGTGCAACTTCCTGTTCGGCGCAGTGTTCGCCCTGGTGGCCGGGCTGGTCTACCGGTTCAAAAAGACCCGGACGGGCGCCATCATCGGCTCCCTGCTGGGCGCGCTGGCCATGGCGCTCATCAGCATCCCGCTGAACTTCTATGTGGTCTACCCCGCCTATGTGGTGTTCTACAGCCTGCCGCTGGACGCCATCATCGGGATGTACCAGGCCATTCTCCCCTCGGTGGGGTCTCTGCTGGAGTGCCTGGTCATCTTCAACTTCCCCTTCACCCTCTGCAAGGGCCTGCTGGACGCACTGCTGTGCTTCCTGATTTACAAGCCCCTGTCCCCCCTGCTCCACGGCAGGAAGTGAGGGCAAACGACCCCCTGATTTTCCTCGGGTGGGCCGCCAACGATAAGGCGGCCCACCCGTTTTTTTCGTCTTACGGCGGCCTCCCACGAGGCCAAGATGAAATAGGCTTTATGCAAAAAGTGAATAAAAGTCCGCCAAAGTGTTTATTGAAGTTGCGGGAAGCAGCGTGCTATAATTCTTATTGTAAGGACAGGCAAGTTTTTAAAAGTCCTAAAAATACGAAAAGGAGAATACCGTATGAAAAAAGTATTAGCTCTGATCCTCTCCCTGGCCATGGCGTTCAGCCTTGTGGCCTGCGGCGGCTCCAGCTCCAGCAGCTCCAGCAGCGGGGATTCCGGCTCCTCCAGCAGTGCGGCCAGCACCTCTGAGGGCGAATCCAGCGAGGCCGAGGGCAGCAGCGCCGAAGCCGAGGGTGATTCTGCCAGCAGCGACGGCGCCACCGCTTCCCTTCACGACACCAGCAACATTGACAACTCCGTGACCCGCTCCTCCCTGACCGTGGCCTGGCAGAGCGCCACCACCATCGAGCCCTGGGGCACCGACAACAGCGTCCCCGGCAACTATGAAGTGTATGAGATGCTGTTCGAGACCTCCGCAGACGGCGAGTTCTACGCCCTGCTGGCCGACGCCAGCCGCG